>CAMTNN010000096.1 GCA_947073895.1 uncultured cyanobacterium | reverse complement strand
CACTCAATGCATGTATTTCTTGTTGATAATATTGTGGATATTTTGCATCTATATATTTTTTTTTTTCGGTAAGCTTTTTAACAATATATTTGTCCATAATCATCATTTTTTCTTCAAAAAGGAATAAAAGAAGCCTTTACTAAAGGAAAAGGTAAAGTCAACGTTAGATGTAAATATGAAATTATAGAAGATGATGTATTGCAATTTTTACTCCAAAGTTTACAGAAAGATATTATAAAAACAAACAGCATTGAACATCCAACTCTCGTTTGGGGAGTAGACTTCAGGCATACTCACAAGAATTGGTTTACGCAATATGATACAATTTTTCCGCTTAAAACGATTAAATTTGAGGGTTTTGACTTCCCTTGCATAAATAATATTGACACACACCTAAAGCAAGTTTACGGCAATTATATGCAATACCCTTCAAAAATAGGCTTTGGACATTCAATGTATACAAAACTCAATCAAACCGAAAAAGAATATATTAAAAAACTAATTCAAGCAGGTAAAAACCAATGAAAAAAGTAATAACCTATGGAACATTTGACATTTTGCACTATGGACATTTAAATTTGCTAAAACGCGCAAAAGAATTAGGCGATTATTTAATTGTAGGCATAACCGGCGAAGAATATGATTATAACAGGGGAAAACTAAATGTAACAGAACCACTGGTAAAAAGAATTGAGAATGTTAAAAAAACCGGTCTTGCAGATAAAATTATAGTAGAAGAATATTTTGGACAAAAGATTGCGGACATCCAAAAATATGAAGTAGATATATTTGCGATTGGTTCCGACTGGTTGGGAAAATTCGATTATTTAAAAGAATACTGTGAAGTTGTATATTTAGAACGAACAAAAGGAATTTCATCCACAGATTTAAGAATTTATAAAAATTCTATTTTAAATTTAGGCATTGTTGGAAACGGAAGAATTGCATCAAGATTTATTCCTGAATCAAAGTATGTCAGTGGAGTGAATATAGATTGCGTTTTTGGCAGAAACGAAGAACACATTAAAAATTTTAGCCAAAAGTTTGAGTTAAATAATTATTATACAGATTACACAAAATTTTTATCCCAAATAGATGCTGTTTATATTGCAACTCCTCACAACACACATTATGAATATGCAAAAAAAGCAATATTAGAAAATAAACACGTTTTATGTGAAAAACCTATGGTTTTGGAAGCAAAACAAGCAGAAGAATTATTTTTATTAGCAAAAAAGCATAATGTTATATTACAAGAAGCTATAAAAACAATTTATTCCCCATGTTTTAACAAACTTATTAATATTGCAAAAAGCGGAGTTATCGGAAATATAAAAGATGTTAGTGCCACCTTTACTAAACTTGTTGAAAACAAGAATTTACGAGAATTTAACAAATCAATGTTTGGAGGAAGCGTAACCGAATTATCAACATATCCTCTTTGTGCAATTATAAAATTAATGGGAACTAATTATGATAACATTTCATTTTCCAGCATTTTTGATAAAGAAACCGGCGTTGATATTTTCACCAAAATAAATATTGAATATCCTAATGCAATGGCAACGGCAAATATCGGTATCGGCGTAAAAAAAGAAGGTGATTTAGTAATTTCGGGAACAAAAGGTTATATATATGTTCCTGCTCCGTGGTGGAAAACAGAATATTTTGAAATCCGTTTTGAAAACTTGTCTCAAACGCAAAAATTCTTTATTAAATATGATGGAGACGGTTTGCGCTATGAACTTGCTGATTTTATAAAAGCAATCAATGCTCACAAAAACTCCTACAAATTTAAAAACGAAGAATCAATTTGCATTGCTGATATTATAGAAAAATTTCTTTTAACTCTTTAAAATTTGAGTAAACTTATCTAATCTTGCAAGTAAATTTTTGTGTTTTTCCGAAAAAGCTATTCCTCGCTGCCTAATTGCTCTTGCAATTATTTCAGGGAAATTGACTCCTAAACCCTTTGCAAGATTATCATAATACAATTGTTCAAAATCACTTCCGAGTCTCAATGTCCAGCAGTCTTTTTTAGTACCTGGTACATTATATGTTTTTCCAATACCGAAGAAGTCAGTAAAGAAAAGCTGAACCTTTTTTGCAGGACTTGTAAATAATTCCGCAAAAGATGCCATCATAAATTGCTTTTTATCACTTCTTATCTGTTCACGATATTCATGTACATTCTGTTCCTGAGTAACAGTATCAGAACCCAAAACATGGGTTTTATATATGAAATGATCTCTACCGTGTTTTGAACGTTCGGCATTTGCAAAAAAATCATCCGTATATTCAATGAAAGACTTGTTATCATGAGCCCCCGGCATAATAACATTACGAGCAGGCGCGTCATAACCACTTGCTCCAAATTGAGTAACTGATAATCCTGTTAGTTGCAGTTTATCAATTACAGCCCTAACAGGCATAGTAATTTCACCCAAATCCTCACATATAACCATGTCTTTGCTAATTCCATATTTTGCAGCAGCAGGAAAAACTATTTTTTCTAAAATTGCTGCATGCTCATCAATATTACGTTTTGCATACTGTTCAAACGCTTCTTTATATGGTGATGAATATAAACGACCTGAATTAGCAGGAGTCATGTGTTTTTCATTTTTATTATACACAAACGGATCAATAAGCCCGATAACGTGGTCAATTCTTACTCCGCCCGGAGAATCTTTAAATATAGACTCATAACGTTTTCTTAAAAACTCACCGCCCTTACCTAAGCTTCCGTCTTCGTTAAAAATTAAATCCGGTTTTAATACCGCAAACCCCCAACGCTGACCTTCTGCAGAAAAGAAATCCGGCGGAGCTCCAAGAACATAATCTTTCATAAACAAATCTTTATTCAGCCACTCTTCAGCAGGTGTAAAAGCAACCGGCGTGTCCGCAATTATACGAATACCTTTTTCTTCATAAAGCTTGTTTGTTTTCTCAATTTCACGCTCAGCAATCCACTGTTTGAACATATGATACTCAACTTCAAACCTTAAATCTTCACGCAATTGTTTTAAATATGGTGAATCTTCTCCGTGGTCATATAAAGTTCTATCCTGTTCATCCCAATTATGCCAATCTTCGTTATTATATTTTTTCGTAAGAACTTCATAAATCGCATTAGGTTCAAGCTCTTTCATATTACGTTTTTTAAAAGAAGAAAAATCCAGAGCCAGCATCAATGTCTCATCACTCATAGCTTGATGTGTTCTGGAACTATAAGTATCATATGCTTCTCTAAGCGCCAATTCATAATCTTTAGCTACAGAATCATAATCAACTTTTTCATCGTCTCTGAGAGCAGCTCTATCTTGTATAGCTTTTAAAGTCTTATCAGAAAGGAAATTATCATACTCATCTGTTGCAAGCACTTCCAAAGGAATTGTATAAATATTTTTTGATGTGGAAATAGGATCATAAGGAGAAGGGTCGCTCAATCGTCTTAAATAAGCAGGCTCCTGCTGAATAGTAGTCACACCCTGTTCTCTTAAAAAAGGAACAAACGCCGCTCTTGCATTAACTGAAAATAATGAGCCGATACCTGTTGAAGCAGATTTTGCAGACGGAACAGAATTATTATGAATAATAATTCCAACTTTTTTATCTAAAACATTCAACCCTTCTTTGACTGCACGTGTATAACTGCGCATATTTGCAGGTTTTGCTGAAAAACTCGGGCTCTTCTCCCCAAAAATAACTTTCATATTACACACATCTCCACACATTAATAAAAAATGGGTGTGCCGGGACTCGAACCCGGGACCAATTGATTAAGAGTCAACTGCGCTACCAACTGCGCCACGCACCCATGCATTATTAAATTGTAATTCGCTCCGTCGACTGAGTCAACTGCTACCTCTCAGAAAATCCTCAATGGTTCGGATTTTCTTCGGCAGAGTCAACTGCGCCACGCACCCATACTAAATTTTTAACATATTTATAATAACAAAAAATATTTTTATACACAAGTGCAAAATTATTTTTTACGAGTTTTAATATAAATACTATGAATATTTCAAAAATCCAAAATATAAATACAACTTTCAAAAACGAACCGCCTAAAAAGCGTGAGTTTATAGACAGACTCTCTTATGCAGTCACAAACCCGCGTGACGTAAACGACTGTGTTGCAGTTCCGCGCGGAATATTTAAAGCATATTTATTCATCATGGGAGGATTTGGGCTTTTAGGAGTATCCGGTGCTCTCCCTCAAAAAATGAAAAATACAAAAATGGCACTTAATATTGCAGGAAATGTTTTAAACTTCATTAGCGCAATATATTTTGCCAAACCTTTTGTTGTAAAAAGCTTGAACCCGACTGTAAAAAGAGAAGATGTAAATTCCTAAGCAACAGCACTGCCCGCTGATGCTGCGATTCCTTCCATAATCGTATAAAAATCTTCTTCAGGCAGAGTAGACATAGTTTTCATCGCATAAGACAAAAGGCTCACTTTATCATACCATCTACGTGAATTTGAAAGTTTATAAAGACCTAAAACACGGTCAATACCTAAGCTTACACTTGGTTCTTCATCTTCTTCATGCAATTCTTTAATCTGTTTAATAACAGTTGTTAAATCTCTTGATAAAGCTCGTCTTTGAGTTTCATCCATATCTTTAAGAATACTCAAAGCTCTTTGCGTATGCTCATTTGAATCGTACCAACGTCTGTCGTACATTTACTAAATCTTCCCGAGATAACGATAATTTCCTCTACACAATAGATTATAATAAAATTTGTCTGCTATTCAATCATCCGTTCGGTTGATTGCGCCTAGTTTTAAACATGCTTCATAAGCACAATTCTGCTGGGCTTCCTTTTTTGATTTTCCTTTTGCAGTTGCAACGACTTTACCCTGCCAGAAGACTTCAACTTCAAACTCAGGCTTATGAGCAGGGCCATGCATTCCAACTGTGCGATATTCAGGCAAGGTTTTATCAATACTTTGCGTATATTGCTGCAAAATGTCTTTCGCGTTATACTTTTCAAAATGCGTATCAATATCTTCTGAAAACGGCATTAAGTATTTATCAATAAATACCTCTATTTCAGCGATTTTGCCGTTCAAATAATACGCACCTAAAAGTGCCTCTAATGAACAAGCCAGATTGGATTCACGACTTCTTCCGCCCTGTTTTTCTTCTGTCGGCCCAAGCTTAATCAGCTTATCAATTCCGATTTCAAAAGCAATTTTAGAAAGTATCGCGTCAGAAACAAGAATTGAACGAATCTTAGACAACTCTCCTTCCGGATATTCAGGATATCTTTCAAAAAGAAGTTTTGATGAAACAAGCTTCAAAACCGAATCGCCAAAAAATTCCAGTCTCTCATAACACTCCAAAGGATTCAAATTGTTTTCTTTTGGAAAAGACGGATGAGTTAAGGCAAGTTCAACAAGCTCCTTGTTTGCAACTTCACCAAAAATCTTTTCAAGCATTAGAATAGACCTCTGAAGAATTCAAGATAATAATAAACAACAGGAATTGTTAGAATATAACTGTCAGTTCTATCTAGGAAACCGCCATGTCCAGGAAGCACATTACTTGAATCTTTAACCCCCGCATCACGTTTAATCATTGATTCACATAAATCGCCGATTTGTGCAAATGCGGCAATCAAAACACCAAGAATAACTGCATGATACCAAGGTAATCCGATTGGGATACCAATCGCAAGCGAAAATATCATACACATTACGCTTCCGCCGATTGACCCTTCGATAGTCTTATTCGGACTGATTACAGCAGCAAGTTTATGTTTTCCGAATTTGCTTCCGAATATATAACAGAAAGTATCTGTTACAAGTACTGCAAAGAACAACAGAACAGTATAGCCCATTCCACCATCAAAGTTTCTTAAGAAAAGCAAATGAAGCGGAAACCAACCGCAATATAAGAATCCAAAAACAGTTGTAGCAACATTAGCTATATAAGGCTGTCTGCCGCGGAATAAAACCCACATCAGAGCCATCATTGCTGATAATGTAAACGCTAACGGAAGCAGTTCAAACTTATTAAAATAAGCCAGTACCGCAAAGATTAAGCTTGATGCAAGAATAATTTTAAGACTTGGG
>CAMTNN010000095.1 GCA_947073895.1 uncultured cyanobacterium | reverse complement strand
TTTATTATTTTGATAAAAAGAAAACGCAGGAAATGATTTCGTTTTTGAACAACAATGTGTATGATAACTATATCAATAACATTATGTTCAATCCGTTTCTTCCTCTGCATCACCTGCTTCCTTTGAGACTTAAGTTTTTACCCGAATCTTATATCTTAAAAGACAAAAAAGAAGCAAAAGGATTAATAACAATTGCTCCGACAAAATGCAGAATAAAAAAAATGGAAATCCAAAAACTTCTTTTTGAAGAAGGTGCTTTTGAAGATGCAGTTGAACTCGTACAATTTGTAGTTTCAAAATATAAAGCAATGGGTGCAGCTTCAATTATGGTAAAAGTTGACGACTATTTACCGGATTTGCTGGCAATGTTTGTCTCAAAATGCGGATTTAGCCAAATTTCTTATGAAAAGCTCTGGCGGGTGAATAAATTTATTGAAGCTGACTATAATAAAAAAGAATTTCGCCAGTTTAGAAACTCTGACGCCCAAATGGTTGCCGGTTTATATAACGAATCATTACTACCACATTTCAGACCTCTTTTGAGTTCGGAAGTTCGAGAGTTTAAAGAAACATTGTTCAAGGGATTATCATACTACAGCGAATACAAATATATTGTTGAAGATAAAAAAACAAAAAACATTACCGGTTATATTTCAATAAGAACCTCTGACAATGAAAATTTTGTAGTTGATATCATCCAAACAGGATGGATTGAGCTTGATATAAATACAATTCTGGCTTTTGCAACCAATCAAATTAAAAAACGCAAAAAACGCTTCGGATTGTTTGTAAAAACAAAACGCTATATCAACACAGGCGAAAAACTTGAAAGACAGTTTATCGAAAACGGATTTGAATGCGTTCAAAACCAAATTATTCTAACAAACTCCTCTGCCAGAGTGCTCAAAGACGCAGAAAAAACAGGTAAATACACTGCTCTGGGAGATTTTTTCCCATCAAGAGCCATGCCGACTTCTTAAAACTTTTTGCAATTCAGTAGTCACTACTTTGAGCTTTTTACGCATAGCAGTAAGAGGAGCAGTAGTGCCAAAAAGTTTGTAAATTACCCTTTCAAAAGGATTCAACTCCGAGTTACAAATAAACAAAAACTCATCCTTATACGCATTTACTTCGCTTTGGATAGAATGACGAACCTGTTGAAGAATTCCTACTATTGTTTCAATATCAAAACCAACAAGTTTTTCATCTAAAATCTCTCTGTTTAAAGGATTTGCAGGATGTTTAAAGAAAGCTACTGTATTAGTTATTCTGTTTGCAAAATTCAAATCAATTGAGTGTTCAAGATTACGTTGAATTGCTCTTTTGGGAAAACAAACCGTGTCAAACATATGTCTTGTTTCATGCACAACAATATGTTTATCTGACAAAATTTTGTTCCCGTCTAAATCCAACTTGACTCTATACCCATTATGCAATAATTTTACACAACCATTTTCTTCTTCTTCGGCAGAAATCATAGTCTGAAAAGCTCCACCTAAGTTTTTATCATTAAGTTGAATCACCTCAATAGGAGGTTTAATTGAAGGAATCAAGGAAAAAATCATCTCTCTGTATTTATCAATTGTTAACTCGCCATCAGGAACTTGCATAATAAGTTTTTGAAACCCCTGACTAAGTTCAGCAGCAGTTTTTTCTCTTATCTTTAAAGACTTTTTCTTTTGCGGAAAAGATAATTTTAAATTCGGAGAAACTAACTGTCTAACTTTTATAGCCATACTTTTAGCAAAATTTCTAAATAAAATTTTTTGTTACTATGTTACGAATTGTAAAACTTTAAAGAAAAACTCTAAAGTTTTTGAAAAATATGCCGATATCATTAATACAAGATATAGGGACAAAGGATATGGCAGAAGCATTTAATCTGAATACATTCTTACAAACATACAAACATGCGACTTACGACCCCACAAAACAACACGCAGCCGCAGAAGAACGTATGGAAGCCAAACTTGTTGAACAAGCAGAACAAGCTGTACAACAGAATGGTTTGTTAAGCCTAACTTTGTCTGAAAAATTAGCTGAAATGGGTATTGGTAAAAGAGTTATGGAGCAAGTTGCAGATACTGCTCTTGGTCTTATAACCGATGTTGTAAACCCTATTGGTGATTATTTAGAAAAATATGAAAACATTTTTGACCAGAGAGTCTATAGCGCAGAAATTCAAACTTATGCAAAACAGATGTTCTTCGCTTCTCAAGCAATGAGACAAGAAGCTGCAGAAAGTACGACAGGTCAAAACTTTGTTTATGATATGTAATTCCTTATTTCTCCTTTTTTCTATAACAAAAGACGGTGAAAACTTCGTTTTCACCGTCTTTTAAATTTAAGACTTATATTAAAGAGCTTTTCCGCCTGTGCAATCATAGATTGCTACGGCGGCAACGTAAAGTTCCGTCTTCAGTTCACCGGCTCCCGCCGCTGAATTCAGACTCCACTCCGCCTAAAGGGATGCCTTCGCTGCTTCTACAACAACTTGGAAAGCTTCTTTGTCATTAACTGCAAGATCAGCTAACATTTTTCTGTTAACTTGGATATTAGCTTTTTTGCAAGCATTAACAAATCTTGAGTAGCTCATTCCTTGTTCTCTAACAGCTGCATTGATTCTAACAATCCATAATCTACGCATATTGCGTTTTGTAGCTCTTCTGTCTCTGTAAGCGTATTTAAGCGCTTTCATAACAGCACAGTTAGCTACTTTAAAGATTCTGCTTCTTGCACCTTTGAAGCCTTTAGCAAGCTTTAATATTTTTTTGTGTCTATTGCGACATACATTACCACGTTTAATTCTCATTGTTCAACACTCCTATCTTGAATACTTCTTGTAAGGTAACTCTTTAGAAATCAATTTTTCGTGAGATTCAGAAATAACTACATCTCCGAAAATCTTACGTTTTCTTGACTCTGCCTTGTGTTGAAGCAAGTGGCCAATACCTGCATGTCTTCTTGTGATTTTACCTGTGCCAGTAACTTTGTATCTCTTAGCTGCTGCACGGTGGGTTTTCATTTTTGGCATTTGTTTTCTCCTTTTATAGTTTAATTAACTAAAACCGAGCAAGGCATACCATAGCACTATACTTCGGCTATGCATGAATAGTATTATAAAAAACTATTGGAGTCAAGAATGTTTAAGATATAATAAGTTTATGAACAATTATTTTGAACTAAAAATTGAAATTAATCCTGATATCGAAGAAATCGTATCCGACATTTTCTTCTCCAACTTTGACTGCGAAGGCGTAGTGCTTGCAGAAGAAGCATATAAGGATTTAGAAATGACATCCACTACACGCGGAACTTTGAAAGTATTTTTGACTTCATACCCGCAAAACTTAAAAGAAATACTTCACACAGAGCGCGAAATCTTAAAATCTCGCGGATTGACTGATGAAGAACTAGGAAGCTGGGAACTAACTCTTGACGAAAAAGAAAATCAAGACTGGTCAAAAAAATGGAAAGAAAAGTGGACTGTTACACACGTAACAGATAAAATCGCAGTTGTTCCAAGCTGGTTAGAATACACTCCTCAAGAAAATGAAGTTATAATAACACTTGACCCGGGATGCGCTTTCGGAACAGGAACTCATCAGACTACACAATTATGTATGAAAGCTCTTGAAAAATATATGCAAAAGGGAGCTAGAATGGCTGACATTGGAACAGGTTCAGGGATTTTGGCGATTTTAGCGCGGAAACTTGGCGCATCAACAGCTTACGGATGTGATAATGACGAAACTGTTATTGATGTTTGCATAGAAAATGCTAAAATCAATGGTGTGGAAGCTGTTTTTGAACTCAAAACAGCTGACCAGCTAACGGAAAAATACGATTTTGTATGCGCTAATATCCTGCATAATGTCTTAGCAGAAATAATGGGAGATTTAAAAAATCTCCTTAACGACAACGGAATACTTTCCCTTAGCGGAATATTGGACGAAAAGAAGCCGGTTGTAATTGACGCAATCAACAGAGAAAAACTTCAAATTATTGAAGAAATCCATCAAGACCAATGGACATCTTTTGTTGTTAGAAAATAATATCTCTTTGGCGAATGTTAAATCCATAAATAATTATATAATTATAATATGATTAATTATGAATGGTATAATTTATTGCATAAACCGCCTCTTACACCACCCGTAGGAGTGTTTGCGCCTGCATGGATATTTTTATATACCACAATTTTTATAGCACTGGTCATATATATAATGATAAAATGCAAAAATAGTAAGCTTAAAGGCTATGTATATTTTATTCTGCAAATGGTTTTAAATATATTATGGTCCCCGATATTTTTTGTACAAATAAATATTCAGTTGGCACTATTAATAATTATTTTACTTGATATAACTGTTTTTTTAAACATATTGGAGTTTAAAAAATTTTCCAAACTTGCAGCCGGTCTTCTAATACCATATTTTATTTGGATACTTTTTGCAACATATTTAAATACCGGGTTAAATTGGTTAAATTAAAAAGAGACCGATTTTACAATCGGTCTCTTTATGATTAATATATTTAAATTCTATTTTCTTAAGAAATCAGGAATCTGAATTTCTGAGAAATTAGTCATTGTAGGTGCTTTTGGAGCTTGAGTATTATTGAATGCTCCGCTGAAGAATTCAGCTGCACTTATTGAACGACTTTCTACTTTTTCTTCAATAGGCATTTGAGAACGAAGTTCGAATCCTGTAGCTATTACAGTAATCTGAATTTCGCCTTGAATATTATCATCTACTACAGCACCGATAATAACTCTAGCATCATCAAGAACTGCATCATTAATAATATTTGTAGCGTCAGTAACTTCGTGCAATGTCATATCAGGACCGCCTGTGATGTTAACAATAACACCGCTTGCGCCATTGATAGAAGTTTCAAGAAGTTGAGAGTTGATAGCAATCTTAGCTGCTTCTACAGCTCTGCCTTCGCCAGTACCTCTACCGATACCCATCAATGCTGAACCAGAAGCCTGCATTACACTCTTAACGTCAGCAAAGTCAACGTTAATCAAGCCAGGAATTGTAATGATATCAGAGATACCTTGAACACCTCTTAGAAGGACTTCATCAACAACGATGAATGATTCTTGAAGAGATACTCTTCTATCTACAACATCAAGCAGCTTGTCATTAGGAATAACGATAAGCGCATCAACAGATTCTCTCAATTTTTCAAGACCTTGCTGAGCTTGATTAGCTCTGCGTTTTCCTTCAAATGAGAACGGTTTTGTTACAACACCGATAGTAAGAATACCTAAATCCTTAGCAATCTTAGCAACGATAGGAGCAGCACCTGTACCAGTTCCGCCACCCATACCAGCAGCAACAAAAACCATATCAGCGCCTTCTAAAGCAGCAGCGATTTCTTGTTGAGCTTCTTCAGCAGCTTGTTCACCAATACGAGGGTTACCACCGGCACCAAGACCGTTAGTTTGTTTAGCACCTAATTGAACTTTGTTACTGTTTGGAACATTTGATAATGCCAAAACTTGAACATCTGTGTTCATTTCCCAAAATTCAACGCCTGTTAAACCTGCTTTTATCATTCTTTTTATAGCGTTACCGCCACCGCCGCCAACACCAATTACTTTAATAACTGAAGGGTTAGCCATGTTAACTAAACTATCAGCAGTTTGGCTTTGGGTTGCGTCTGATCTTCCAAAAATATCTGGTCCTAAATTTTCCACGATATAACCTCTTTTAATTCTTCTACAATACGATATTAATATAATATCATACTATTGCAAACAGGGACAATAGTAAAGAACTTACTTTACATTTTGTAATGACGAAACGCGTTAGCTGAATAGTTTGAACGTTCTTTCAACGTTTTCTTTTGCAACTGTTTTTAAAGTATCCATTTCTTGACTTATAGCATTTCGTTCTGCTTCAAGTGCAGCTAAATCGCTATCATATTTACGGTCTTTTTTGTCTATTTTCTTCATATCAGCTTCGTATTTAGCTTCAGCTTTTTTCAATAAAGATTCATCAGAAACTTCTTGAAGATTAGTATCAGTTGCAACACTTACCTGTAAGAATCCGTCGTCCTGGGTTTTGTCAGGTTTATAGATATATAGATAGCCAGCATTCACCATATTAGTAAACCAGGTAACATCGTTTTCGTGACCTGTAGCAGGGTTATCTTGAGCTCCTTCAAGGATATAGCCGTA
>CAMTNN010000094.1 GCA_947073895.1 uncultured cyanobacterium | reverse complement strand
ATTTCATTAACAATTTTACTCATAACAAAATTATATTTCTTCTGACTAAATTTATGTAATTGTGCATAAATATATTGACAATTCAATAAATATATATAATTATTGAATTAGGTTTAACAAGGATAGTTAGTTAAAAGAGGTTATAATGGGAATAAACCAAATTTTATATGGTGTGTCCGGTAGTGGTAAATCTTATAAACTTATTATTGAGGCTCTTAAAATTTTTAAATCAGAAAATATAAAAAATGAGCCGAATTATGTATATTCAAAAGAGGAATATGAAATATTAAGAAAAGAATTTAATAATCTGGTTGCTTGTGGGCGTATTAAGATTATCGGGTTTCATAAAAATTACACATACTCTGAGTTTATTGAAAATAAAGAGCATAATGACGGTATTTTTAAAAAATTTTGTAAAGAAGCTTTATTTGATTGTTTGGCTATAGATGATAAAAAATTATTAGAATTTTTTAGTTTTGACAAGATAATGTATTATTTTCAGGAAGTATATCCTACAGGTTCTGTTTTAGAAGTTAAGAATGTTAATTTTGAGATTTTAAGATATACAACTAATGTCATAACATTACGTCAAAATACTAAAAATAATATTATTGAATTACAGTTAGAGCCATTAAGACAATTGATGCAAGCAAATACAAGTAAAAAAATTAAAGGTAGTGAAATAAAAGCGATTTTATCAAGATATCATGGGCTTACCGGATATTACTATAAAATATTTGAAGAATTCAATGCACTCATTCAATTAGTTAAAGACAAATTGGTTGATGAATATTACAGGAATAGTTATGAATTAAAAACAGACAATATTTCACCATATGTTTTAATTATAGAAGATATTTGTAACTCTGATGTTGCGGGGGTATTTGGGGAGGTATTATCATTAATTGATAATGATAAGAGAGCTATTTCTGAGGTAGTATTACCTTATTCCCGGCAGAGATTTATTGTGCCTCCTAACGTGTTTATTTTAGGCACATTAACTACGCCTGTAGATTTAAATTCTCCAAATGTTAAAGTATTGCTCAGAAAATTCGATTTTATTGAATGCAAGGTTGATTATAATTTAGTAGCTGATTTTGGATGCAATTTTAAAGAAACATTGAAAATATTAAATGAAAGATTATTATTGTTATTTGGAGATAATTATTTAATCGGGCATGGGTTATTTGCTCAAAATAAGCATGAGGATTCAGATATTGAAGTTCTTAAAGAAATTTGGTTTAAATCAGTCATTCCTATTTTAAGGTACTATACTTCGGAGGATTGGAGTAAGCTTCAAAAATTGTTAGGTGAAGGTGTAAGCAATGGTTCTGCTTTCATTAAGAAGGCTAATAATGATAAAGTAACAAAATATTTTGCGACAGAACAAACATTATATGAATGGGCTTTTTATGATAATTCTTTTGATTTTTATCAAGCCTTAGAATATGCATTTAGTTAAAAAATAAGATAATTATGTATATTAATAAAATCTTAATATTTGTTGTCCTTACAACTGTTCTATATTTCATGTTGGTTGTATAATATTGTATAAAGAAATGTTAGTAATAGAAAGTCGTGCAATCACGGCGCAAAGTAAGGAGATAAAAATGTCAGAATTAACATTAGAAAGACAATCTTCTACAACTGATTTCGTAGGCGGCAAATGGCAGTCTGAAATCAATGTAAGAGATTTTATCCAGAAAAACTACACACCTTATGATGGTGATTCTAGCTTCTTAGCTGGACCAACTGCAGCTACTACAAAATTGTGGGAAGAATGCTGTGAATTGTTCAAAAAAGAACGCGAAAACGGCGGTGTTCTTGATATGGACACAAAAGTTGTTTCAACAATCACTTCTCACGGTGCCGGCTATATCGATAAAGATTTAGAAACTATCGTTGGTGTTCAAACAGATGCACCTCTTAAAAGATCTCTTCAACCATTCGGCGGTATCAGAATGGCTGAAACTTCTTGCAAATCTTACGGTTATGAAGTAGATCCTGAAGTTTCTGAAATCTTTACAAAATACAGAAAAACTCACAACCAAGGTGTTTTTGATGCTTACACACCTGAAATGAGAGCAGCTCGTCACTCAGCTATCTTAACAGGATTGCCTGATGCTTACGGTCGTGGCCGTATCATCGGTGACTACAGAAGAATCGCTCTTTATGGTATCGATAGATTAATCGAAGACAAAAAAGCTCAACACGCTTCATTAGATGGTGAAATGACACCTGATAAAATCCAATTGAAAGAAGAAATCGCTGAACAAATCAGAGCTCTTCAAGAAATGGCTCAATTAGGTGATACTTATGGTTTTGATATCAGAAAACCTGCTTCAAACGCTAAAGAAGCTATCCAATGGTTATACTTCGGTTACTTGTCAGCAGTTAAAGAACAAAACGGTGCTGCAATGTCAATCGGTAGAACTTCAACTTTCTTGGACATCTTCATCGAAAGAGACCTTAAAAAAGGTTTAATCACAGAAGAACAAGCTCAAGAAATGATTGACCACTTCATCATGAAGTTAAGATTAGTTAAATTCGCTAGAACTCCTGAATACAATTCATTGTTCTCAGGCGACCCTACTTGGGTTACTGAATCTATCGCCGGTGTTGGTGTTGACGGTCGTCCGTTGGTTACTAAAAACTCTTTCCGTTACCTCCACACTCTTGAAAACCTCGGTACTTCTCCTGAACCAAACTTGACTGTATTGTGGTCAAAAAGATTACCTCACGGTTTCAAACAATACGCTGCTCACATTTCTATCACAACTTCATCTATTCAATACGAAAACGATGATATGATGAGAGTTA
Organism: uncultured cyanobacterium; assembly: GCA_947073895.1. Classification (GTDB taxonomy): domain Bacteria; phylum Cyanobacteriota; class Vampirovibrionia; order Gastranaerophilales; family Gastranaerophilaceae; genus CAG-196. The sequence continues at coordinate 3,545 of CAMTNN010000094.1, read as the reverse complement.
CTCACGGTGACGATTACGCAATCGCTTGCTGTGTATCTTCAATGGTTGTTGGTAAAGAAATGCAGTTCTTCGGAGCTCGTGCTAACTTAGCTAAATGTTTACTTTACGCTATCAACGGCGGTGTTGACGAAAGATTAAAAGAACAAATCGGTCCTAAATTCAGACCTATCACATCTGAATACCTTGACTTCGATGAAGTTATGGAAAGATACGAAGATATGATGGAATGGTTGGCTGGCCTTTATGTTAACACATTGAACGTAATTCACTATATGCACGACAAATACTGCTACGAAAGATCACAAATGGCTCTTCACGACAGAGATGTTAAACGTTATTTCGCAACTGGTATCGCAGGTTTGTCTGTTGTAGCTGACTCACTTTCTGCTATCAAATACGCTAAAGTTAAAACTATCCGTGACGAAAACGGTATCGTAGTTGATTACGAAGTTGAAGGTGATTTCCCTAAATACGGTAACAACGATGACAGAGTTGACCAATTGGCTGTAGATTTGGTTAAAAAATTCATGAACATGATTAGAAAACACTACACTTACAGAAACTCAATCCCTACAATGTCAATTCTTACAATCACTTCAAACGTTGTTTACGGTAAGAAAACAGGTAACACTCCAGACGGTAGAAAAGCTGGTGTTCCGTTGGCTCCTGGTGCTAACCCAATGCACGGCCGTGACACTCACGGTGCTGTTGCTTCATTAGCTTCAGTTGCAAAACTTCCGTTCGGCGACGCACAAGACGGTATCTCAAATACTTTCTCTATCATCCCTAACGCTTTGGGTAAAGACGAAGTATTTATGGGCGACCTTGATATCCAACTTGATTGCGGATGCTGTGAAGGAACTTGTCAATAGGCATAAATATAATTTTGGCTGGTAGGTTTTTCCTACCGGCCTGAATATAGAAAGGATAAAACAATGACAACTCAACAAGAAGAAAATTTAATAAATCTTTTAGACGGTTATGTTGAAAAAGGCGGACACCACCTTAACGTAAACGTATTCAACAGAGACACTTTGCTTGATGCTCAAGCACATCCTGAAAAATACCCTCAACTTACAGTTAGAGTTTCAGGTTATGCAGTAAACTTTATTAAGCTTACTAAAGAACAACAAGATGATGTTATCTCAAGAACTTTCCACGGTTCAATCGGCTGTGGTTGCTAAGATAATATAAATTTTAAGGCGGGCAAACGGAACGTTTGCCCGCCTTTTTTAATGTGAATATATGATTTTATAACTAATAATATAGTGTATAATTTTTATGTTTATAATAAGGAATTTTATATGATTGATGAATTAAGATTGAATACAAAATTTTTAGGTTTTGATGGAGTTATAGGAAGACGCGATTTTGCTCTGAATATTGTTTATTTATGCATGATAAACGTATTGTTCACACTGCCTTTGACTTATTATTACACTTCAACAGCAGAAAATATCGCAGCCTTTTTTACTTTTAACCAGTTGTTTTTTAAAGCACCAGCATTGCTTGTTATTTGGGTTTTGCTTGGAACGTGTGGTGTATTTTATGTTTCACTTTCTAACTGGGTTAGAAGATTGAATGATATTAATGGTTTTGTAAATAATACGGTGAATATTGTTATTGGCTGCTTCGCGGCTATTGGAGCATTCAGTTTTATGCTGCCATTTGGCGCTGTGATTTTAATAGGTTTGATTAATTCTATTATCTTTTTAATTCTTTTGTTTAAAAAAGGAAAAATTACAAAAAATCATCCTTATGATTTCAGAAAAGATTTTAACTGGGGTGCCTTTTTAGGAACTTGGATTTGGGGTATTATCAACAAATCTTACCACACATTCTGGATATGGATATTAGGATGTACGCCGGCTGGTTTTTATTATCAATTATTATGCGGTTTAAAAGGTAATGAATGGGCGTATAAGAATCGAAAATGGGCGAGTGATGAAGAGTTCAAAACATCACAGGAAAAACAGACAATAGCATTTGCAGTATTGTCTTTAATAGTTGTTCCGGTTCTTATTTTTGTTTTAACTATGGTAATATGTTTTGCGCTAGCTTTTACGGCAGTTGATGAATCTAATAATTCTCCGAATGGTGAATCAAAGACAATGAATACTATAGAAAAAGCTTTAAACTCTTATACATCTTTATATTTTGAAGGTCATACCATAACCGCTGATGAAAATAAGTTTTATGTACTTCCTGCTGATTGGAATTCATATACATTTACTGAAAAGAAAGATGTTTTTGAAATGGCTGCAACAACTGCTGCAACTGAAAGAAGCAAAAAAGGTAAATCTTCAACTAAATCCAAAGAACTTCCAAGAACAAAGATTTATAGTTCAACAAATGGTGAGTTACTGGGTGAATTTATTTTGGATGAATCTTTATTTGAAACGGATAAACCTGATTTTAAACAAATAATAAAATCTACAATGAAGGCATATAGATTTTATAAGGCAACAAATTAATTAGAAAGGATTTTTATGGATTTAGAAAATAACTCTGGGCAAGGAAAAGATTCTCCAGTTCTTAATATTGTTAAAGATAAATTTAACTGGGGTGCGTTTTACTGGTCATGGCTATGGGGTATATTTAATAACTCTTTTATTACATTAATTATAATACCGATTGCTTTTATTCCTGTTGCAGGTGCGCTTGCTGTATTGGGATTACAAATTTGGTTTGGTATTAAAGGTAATGAATGGGCTTGGCAAAACAAACGTTGGCAAAGTATTGATCAATTTCATGAAGTTCAAAAATCCTGGGCTATTTCGGTTATAGTATTTACACTTGTGCTATTAGGACTTGCAGTCTTAGGAATTATCGCTTCTTTAACATTGCCTGCTGTAATAAATAATAGTAATCAAACATCTATCAATGTTGCAAAAATAAAACAAGTGACTGTAGCAAAGGAAGTTGTGTTGATGAATGAGGCTTTAGAAAATAAATGTCAACTGACTTCAAATGGATTAGCAGCATGTTTTGCAAATAGAATGAACTCTGATTATACTGATGGCAATAGCTTTAATGCTGCAGATGGTTCGGTTTGGACATTTAATGGAGATGGTAATTATAATATCAAAATTGACGTAAATGGTATAAAAGGACCAAATGTGGAAGAAAATGATATTATAACAGTTCCTTTATATGTTAAATCAAATGGTTATCTTGAAATAAAAGAAGAAGATATAGATAAATACATAACAAAATAACAGTCTTTAGTCAGATAAAAAAAGAAAGGAATTAGGAAATTATGACAGAAGAATTTGTAAACAATTCAGGACAAGGTCCTCAGGCAGCAGTACCAGCAGAAGTTTTAACAGGTGGCTTCAACTGGGGTGCATTCTTTTTACATTGGATTTGGGGTCTTGGTAATAAAACATATTTAACATTAGTTATGTTTGCTACACTTTTAGTATGCTGGATTCCTGTAGTTGGTGCATTGGCTCCATTAGGACTTTGTATCTGGTTTGGTATGAAGGGGAATGAATGGGCTTGGCAAAACAAACAATGGGAAAGTGTTGAGCAATTCCACAGCG
>CAMTNN010000093.1 GCA_947073895.1 uncultured cyanobacterium | reverse complement strand
GTGCGCGAGGAAGACGAATTCATATTCGACAAGGCTCCGCAGATGCCTGATGACGACGGCGACAATCTCGACTACGAGATCGGAAGAGCACACGACTGAACTCCAGTCAGACGTGTGCTCTTCCGATCTCACCACTTAATGAGCGCAAAATAACTACATTAAAAAAGCTTCCTAGGCATAGACCAAAAATACAAACCCAAAATATAATATAATAATTAAGCAAAGAATCCATCGTTATTCCTCAATTACATTCATTGCTTGAAAACAATCTCTATATTCAGGATTTTCCCAAACTAAATCACAAATATGATCAAACACTTTTTTCATTTTTCGTGAAACATTTACCGGAGTAAGCTGAAGTGCTTCTGCAATTTCTTTCTGAGTCATATCTTGTTTATAATACATCGCAAGTAATACTTTTTCTTCCGGAGGGAGTTTATCAGCAACCCCTTCTAAAATAATCTTTAAATCCGCATACTCAAGTTGTTCTTGATAATCGCCGTTAGAAATCAATTCTTCATATCCTAAGCTGTCATCATTTGGAGTAAAAACATCCTCCAGAGACACTGTAGACTTTCTTCTATCCATCTGGATAACAAAATCAACCTTTTTAGTCGGAACAGCAAGAGCCGAAGCAACATCCTCTGACGTCAAATTAAATAATTCTTCTTGAGTAAGGGTTCGCGTAAAATTATTAATACGAATAACCAGTTCCTGAACATAAGCAGGCACTCTAATCATATTTAATTTATCCCGCAAATAGTGTTTCATTTCTCCAATGATAAAATACCCTGCAAAAACTCTGAAATTATCATTTTTTTCTCTAGAATACTTATCAATTGCTTTCAGCAAACCAATAAAACCTGCCTGAGTCAAATCATCAATAGGGTCATAAGAACGTCTTGCAATTGTTCTGGCAATATGCTTAACAACAGGAATCATATGAGAAACAATTCGTGTTTTAATTTCGACTTTCTTGCGCACAACATCTGTTGAGTGGTAAATATCAAGCCACTCGGAAATATTTTTGTATACATCTTCACTTGGCATATTCTTTGACAACCCAATATTCCTCTTAAGAAGATTATAACATAAACATAGCACTTCTTACAGATAAAAAATAATGTTTATAACAAAATCTGCAAACAACATATATACAGTAGACAACACAGCCGCTTTAGTTGTAGATTCTCCAACATCTTTCGCCCCGCCGGAAGTTTCATAACCTTGAGTTGCACAAACTAATGCAATCAAACTTCCAAAAACAAAAGCTTTCAAAAGGCTTATATAAATATCTTTTGTACTTAACCAAAGCCAAACAGAATTAATATACCTAGCCGGATGCAGTCCTATAGTTTGATTTGAAACAATCAATCCACCTAAAATCCCAATAACTTCAGCTATTAAAACTACCATTGGAACTGTTATTGCAGCAGCAATAATTCTTGGTGAAAAATAGTATCCGACAGGGTCAACTTTCAGAGTTTTTATAGCATCTACCTGAGAAGTTACTTTCATATTAGCAATTTCTGCCGAAATTGCAGTTCCTGCACGAGCACCAATTGCCAGAGCAACAAAACCCGGAGCAATTTCTCGAATCATTACAACAGCAATAGAACCGCCTACATAAGCTTCTGCTCCTGTCATCAAGAATTGTTTAGATACCTGTATAGCAATTACTGCAGCTGACACAAAAACGATTACCAATGAAATAATCAAAGAATCATAACTAATTGCCGCTGCTTGAGCGATAACAGCACTGAATCTTGAACGACCTGACAAAGTGTACTTTGCGCTCAAAAAAAGATTCTGCATACATTTACCTAAAAAAGCAATCATAAACAATATTATAAATCTAAGGATTAACTTTTGTAAAGGTTTTTGGCAATATTTTTTCATCAAGTGTTTTTATAGTAATAACAGTGTAGTGTGAGGTAATGAAATATGACTTATCAAATAAACGGTGCAATCGGCAAATACAATAATTACGGTCAAAACGCAGTAGAAAATCATCTTCAGCACATGGAAGCTCCTCTTGTAAATGACAAGGGAGATACAGCACCAATTCTTGATTTTCATCCAAATGACGAAGCGTTCGACAAGAATGTTGAAGCGTTAGAGAAATTCGCCGACAAAAACGATGCTTATTTAGATTCATTACCACCTCTTGAATACGAATATCGTTACATGCCGGAAGGTAATTTTGATAAAGAAGCATTACTAGGGGCAGCAAAAGAAGAAATGCAAGCTGATGAATTATCCGTTGAAGAGTTTGAATACAGATATCTTTTGGATGACACAATGACAGCAGAACCATTAGATATTAATAAAGACGGTAAAATTGACAAGTCAGAATATGCTGCAAATATCATAGCCGCTGATTTATTAAGCAAAGACACAACAAATCCTATTGAAGCAGATGGAGTAATTAACCCGAAAGGGCTTAACGCGGTCTTAGAATATTCATTAAAGAGCAATGCAGCCGCAGCAGCTGAATTATACAAAAACATTTATGACACATACAATTTAGGCGAATAAATTTTATTTGAAATTAGCAAACTCCATATGCTATAATAAATTTAATAGGAGGAGTTTTTATGAGTGATGTCGTTATAAAAAATGTTAACGGTGTTGATATTGTTCAATACCAGCCAAAAGGTGTTTGCAGCAAAATGATGCAATTTAGAATTAAAAATGATATTATTGAAGACGTAGAGTTTGTAGGAGGCTGTGCCGGAAACTTAAGCGGTATCGGAATGCTTGTAAGAGGAATGAATATTAATGATGTAATTCCTAAGCTTCAAGGTATTCCTTGCGGGAAACGTCCAACCAGCTGTCCTGATCAAATGACGTTAGGTTTAAAAGCATATATTGAAGCAAAACAAGGAGTGAATGTATAAATCATGACACAAGTTACATTAATCCGCGGAGACGGAATCGGACCGGAAATATCAGATGCTGTTTTAAAAATAATTAAAGCAGCCGGAGTAGACATTGATTGGGATATACAAACAGCAGGTGCCGATGTTATTGAAACAGAAGGAGTACCGCTTCCCGACAGAGTAATTGAATCAGTAAAAAGAACAGGAGTTGCTCTAAAATCTCCGGTTACAACTCCTATAGGAAAGGGCTTCCGTTCGGTTAATGTTCAACTCAGAAAAGAATTGGATTTATATGCAAATCTAAGACCTTGCTACAATTTGCCAAATGTTAAAACGCGTTATAATGACGTTGACATTGTAGTAGTTCGTGAAAATACCGAAGATTTATATGCGGGAATTGAACGTCAGGTAGATAATGATACAGCCGAAAGTATTAAAATTATTACACGAAAAGCATCTCTAAGAATCGCAGAATTCGCGTTTGATTATGCAGTGAAAAATAACAGAAAAGAAGTTTGTGTCGTAACAAAAGCTAATATCTGCAAACTTTCAGACGGTCTATTCCTTGAATGTGCAAGAGAAGTTGCGACTAAATACCCAACAATAAAATTCAGAGAAATTCTTGTTGACAACTGCTGTATGCAGCTTGTTCAAAACCCGAATCAGTTTGATGTATTATTACTTCCAAACCTTTACGGGGATATTGTATCAGACCTATGTGCAGGACTAATCGGAGGTCTTGGAATTGCTCAAGGTGCAAACATAGGCAAAGACTACGCAGTATTTGAACCTGTGCACGGTTCTGCTCCTGATATTGCAGGACAAGACAAAGCAAATCCGACTGCAATGCTTATGTCTGCAATTGAAATGCTTAATTATATTGGAGAGCAAAAAGCTAGCGAAAGAATCAAAAGCGCATTATTTAAAGCGCTTGAAGCAAACATTAAAACCGCTGATTTGGGCGGAGAGTCAACTTGCAGCAAATTCACTGACGCAATTATTGGTTTCTTAAACGAGTAATAAAGTTTTTCAGTCTTTCCATTGCAATTCTAAGGTTTTCTAAAGAATATGCGTAAGATATTCTCAAGAAGCCTTCACCGCTTTCGCCAAAGGCAGTTCCAGGAACCGCTGCTACTTTTTCTTCTTCTAAAAAGCGAGTTGCAAATTCTTCCGATGTCATACCGAATTCTTTTATGCAAGGGAACACATAAAATGCTCCGTAAGGTTCAAAGCATTCAAGATTCATTTCTTTGAACGCATTTAGCAAAAATCTTCTGCGCTGATTGTAAGATTCGCACATAACTTTGACATCATTATCACCATTTTTCAAAGCTTCTACAGCTGCATACTGGCTTGTTGTAGGCGCACACATTATTGCAAACTGGTGAATTTTTGTCATCTGCTTAATAATTTCCTGTGGTCCGCAGGCATAACCTAAGCGCCAGCCTGTCATAGCATATGCCTTTGAAAAACCGTTTATAAGAATCGTACGCTCTTTCATGCCTTCTAAAGAGGCAATTGAAACATGTTCGCCCTTATAGGTTAAAGCACTGTAAATTTCGTCTGAAATAACATATAGGTCGTGTTTAATAACAACATTTGCTATCTTTTCTAAATCCTCACGTTCCATAATCGCACCGGTAGGATTATTCGGATAAGCAAGGATTAAAACCTTTGTTTTATCTGTTATTGCAGATTCTAACTCCTCTGGAGTCAAACGAAACTCATTTTCCGCTTTAAGATTTATAATAACAGGCTTAGCACCCGCTAATACTGCACACGGTTCATAAGAAACATACGCAGGTTGAGGAATAATAACCTCATCTCCAGCATTAATCATAGCTCTTAAACCGATATCAATAGCTTCTGAACCGCCAACAGTCACAACAACTTCGTTTAAAGGATTGTATTCAATTCCCTGATGTCGCTTTTGGTAGTTACAAATTTCTTCTCGAAGTTCTTTTAGACCAGAATTTGAGGTATAAAAAGTTTTACCTCTTTCAAGCGCATAAATCCCTTCATCTCTTATATGCCATGGAGTGTCAAAATCAGGCTCACCAACCCCAAGAGAAATCGCATCTTTCATTTCGCTGACTATGTCAAAAAATTTACGGATTCCAGAGGGTTTAAGACTTTCAACAGTTTTTGCTAACGGTTTTGTCATGGCGACACAACCTCGCGTTCATCCCCATGAGTTTTATCAAAAACAGTTCCATGGTCTTTATATTTCTTCAAAATAAAATGAGTTGCTGTTGAAAGAACGCTATCAAGAGTCGATAGTTTATCGGAAACAAACCCTGCAATCTCTTTCAAAGATTTTTCTTCCAATGTGATTAACAAATCATATCCGCCTGAAATAAGATAAACTGCTCTAACTTCAGGATAGTTGTAAATTCTTTCCGCAATCTTATCGAACCCTTGACCACGCTGCGGAGTAACCTTTACCTCAATTAATGCTGTAACTTTTTCAATAGAAGTCTTATCCCAGTTAATCAAAGTATGGTAACCACAAATAATTCCTTCTTCTTCAAGCCTAGCTAATTCATTAACAACATCAATTTCTTCTCTGCCTAACAAAACCGCAAGTTCTTTTAAATCAATACGACTATTTTTCTCTATTAATGATAATAATTCTTCTCTCATACATCTCCAATATTCTCTGCCAACTGAGCTACATCGACACATTAGTATTTTATCATAAATTTTATTCTTTTATACGTTGACTTTTTTAATCGCATCATTAAACCTAAAGTATGACTAAAGATTATTATAAAATTCTCGGAGTGGAAGAATTTGAAACTTCCGACAATATTAAATCAGCTTACAGAAAACTTGCTCGCAAGTGGCATCCTGATGTTGCAGGAAACACAGAAGATGTTATTGCTCGTTTTAAAGAAATCAACGAAGCTTATGAAATTTTGTCTAATAAAGTAAAAAAAGAAGAATACGACCGTGCAAGAAGATTCTATTCTTATGCAAAAGGTACAAATAAAAAAGAAACAAGAGAAACTAACCAGTCATTTACATCCAAACCTGATGAATCAGAAGACAGAAGAGGCTTCTATTTCACCTGGGAAGATTTTCTTGCAAAAAGAAGACGTGAAACAAACTACAGAAATGACAGCGCATCACAGCCAAAACGCGGAGATGATATTTATGCTGATGTTGAAATTACAGAGATGGATGCCCTAACCGGAGTAACAAAAACAATCAGCATGCTTCAAACTCAAACCTGCCCTAAATGCAAAGGCAGAAAATTCGTAAACGGCTCTATTTGTAAACACTGTAATGGTAAAGGAAATGAAGTAGACTATAAAAAATTCACAGTAAAAATCCCGCGTGAAATCAAAGACGGTTCCAAAATCAGACTAGCCGGTGAAGGTGCAGCAAGCGTTGACGGAGGCAAAAACGGGGACTTATATATAACAGTACACGTAAAACCGATTATCAACTATAAAACCGATGGACTAAACATACTTAAAACAGTCGCAATT
>CAMTNN010000092.1 GCA_947073895.1 uncultured cyanobacterium | reverse complement strand
TTAATTTCTTCAATATCTTTAGGTAAAGTTAGGGTTTTTCCTTGTGCCTGTTCAAGTTCATACCATTTGCCTTCGTATTTTATTCTCATAACACTTTTTTCAGGCATATATATGTCGTCAAATTTGTTCTCCAGAATAACATTTCCGTCAAAATCAATAATTCCGTATTTGTAATTTTTGCATGTCAAAAACATTCCGCCGAAAAGAAGGTTGACGGATGTATATTCAACTGGAAGAAGTTCTTCTCCTTTAGAGTTATACAAACCGTATTTATAGCCGTTCCCAAATTTCGCAAATTTGCCCAAAACTCTTTCTACGTGAGTATATTTAATCGGTACCAGAATGTTGTTATTCTTATCAATTATACCAAACTTTGATTTTTTTTGTGCAATATATGTGTCTGAGCCAAGAATAATCAATTTTTTATATTGGGCGTCAACTAAAACATTTCCTGCTTCATCTTTTATCCCCCAAAGGTTCTTTTCATCGCTGAATGTTTTTGCAGCAAATGCACAATTTTGTAAAAATAATAACAGAGTTAGAACAAAAACTATCTTCTTCATATCAACATGATAACATAAACTATCTTATGGTATCATGTTATCGGAGGAATAGTTATAATGAAAAAGAAAAATGTAATATTTGGAATCTCTTTGTTTGCAGTAATTCTGTCTTTGTTTTATATTACGTATTTTTTAATAATTCCTTCAATTGTTTCTAACAATAAACTGGTCAGCAAATTTTGTGAAACTGTTAATAAAAACTTTCCTTTTGAGCTGGTTGTAGAATCTTCTAACTTAAAGACAAAATTTGATTCGGAAGTAATATTTTCTGCTGAAAAAATTCAGATAAAAAAAGATAAAGATATCTTGTTAAGTGTAGATAATTTAAATACTTCGTTTTATTTATTGCCACTTGTAACAAATAAACTTGTTGTTAATAATTTCGGCTTAGAATATTTGTTTGCAGATGTAAACGGTCTAATGAATCTTGTTCCTCAGAATGAATCCAAAAAGGAAGAGGCTCCTTCTGATTTTGCTCTGGATTTGTATGATTCAATTCTTGCAGTAAAAAAAGCGGAAGTTATTTATTCTATTGATGACAATACTTCAATAAAAGTGCTAGCAAAAGACTTGTTTGCTGATAATACTCAAAAAGAAGAGCGCTATATTCACTTTAATATATGCTCAAAATTGAAAAAAGGTAATAAAACATTGCACTTTGATATAGCCGATAATAACAAAGTTGTAATCAAAAACAAACATTTATATATTAATGATTGTTTATTTGATGTTAATAAATCAACTGTGCATATTAACGCAGAAGGCTCTAAACAAAAAGGTCTTGCGTTGAATTTTTCTTCCCAAAAGTTCGCTATAGAAGATGTAACTGATATTCTGGGAACAGATTTGATTATAGCTAATGGAAGCGAAATGCTTTCTTATTTTAAAAATCTTAAAGGCAGTTTTGATTTTGATATTGATATGAACAAATCCGGCATGGAAGGTCAGGTTAAACTCAATAATGCATCAGCAAAAATTGTACCTCTTGCAGATTTGCCGGTTGTTCTTAATAAAGGGCTTGTAAAAATTACTTCTAAAGATATTATTTTAACCGATTTTGAAGGCTATTACGGACAGAATTCCAATAACAAAGCTACAATGGAAGGCAAGGTTGATGATTATATAAAAACTTGCCAAACTAACGTAACAGTAAAAACCGTGCTAAATAATGAATTTGCGAAGAATTATCTTTCAAAAGTTGTAGGCATGCCGTTATCGATAGTTGGTAAGGCAGGAACTATTATCGATGTTAATATGCTTGGAAATAAAATCGATGTAATGATGGCTTCTAAGCTTGCGACCGGTGATGATATTCTTGTTGACGGAACTTCGCTGACACCGACTACTTATGATAGGGCCGTTAAAGCAGATTTGACTCTTCAAAATAACATATTAGAAATTAAAGATATTAACTACTATATCGCTCACGAAATTAATCGCGATTCGAAAATTAAACCTGTTCTTACTTTGAGCGGAAAAATGGATATTTCTGAACCGATTCCGTTTGTTCAGGAATTAGGATTTGATATTCCAAATCCATTACCGAGTGAGTTTTTAAATGTTCTAATCGGGCAAAAACTGTTTAAGGGCGGTAAGTTTAGCGGAAAACTTTTTATGGTTAATAACGGTCATCCTATTATTGATGGTAAAATTTCTGCAGAAAGTATCAGAATTCCATCACAAAGAATTTTCCTTAAAAAAGGTGAATTGTTTACTGACAAAGATATGATTCATTTGACCGCAGATGCACGCTACAGACGTTCTCAAGTTTCATTTGTAGGTGATATTAAAAACTCTCTGGAAGCTCCTGTCGTGGTTAAAAATGTTGATTTTTCTCTCGATAAATTAGATGTTGAAAAAATATTGAATTCAATGAACCAACAGCCTAAAACAGAGGTTGTTGAGCGTGATGATGATGAAGAAGTCGTAACTTTTGATTTTAACAATCTTATAATAGAAAAATGCATGTTTAGATTAAAAGAAGGATCTTACAAAGATATTAATTTTGGTAATCTTAACGCAAATCTGACTCTTGATAAGAATAATATTTTGCAATTGACATCTAACAGATTCGATATTGCAGAGGGAATTTCTACAATAAAAGTTAACTGTGATTTGAATAAACATAAATACTACTTGCGACTTGGTGTGAAAGATGTAAACTCTGATTTGATGTCAACGACTATTCTTAATCTGCCAAAAGAAATCACTGGTAAAGCAAGTGGTTTGATTGAGCTTAATACTGATGATAGCTTAAAACTAAACGGACAGATAAAATTCTTAGTAAATGATGGTGAAATACCAAAAATCGGATTGGTTCAGTATTTAATGAAGTTTGTTTCAATTTTTAGAAATCCTGTTGTAATGATAAGCCCGACTATTGTTGCAGATTTGGTTAACGTTCCTGACGGCAAATTCCAAAAAATTAGCGGCGAACTTTATCTTAAAAATAATATTATTGAACGTATGAAGATAGAATCTACAGCTCCGCTTCTTGCTTGTTTGATTGTCGGAAGATATAATCTTGAAAATAGCGATGCTTCACTAAGGATTTATACTAAATTTTCTAATAAACAAAAAGGTTTTAGCAGTGTATTGAGAGCATTTTCTTTAAACAGTCTTGCTAACAAAATTTCTTTGAGCGGTAAAACTGATTCGAATTATTATGCAGCAGAGCTTAATATGCTTCCAAAATTAGAAGCTGATGACAAAGATTGCCAAGTATTCTTAACAACAGTTGATGGTGATATAGAACACAATAACTTTTTATCAGCGTTAAAGAAGTTAAAATAGGAATCAATACATTAAAAATGTTAAGTTTTGTTAATAAAATCATTAGAACGTATGATTTTATTTAAAACTTATACTGCTAATATATATCTATACTCCTTAAAAAACGACGATACACATATCCCTAATCAACAGCTATGCACGAGATTCGTTCATAGCTTTTTTTTGTTTTTTTATAAGGGGCGGACGACATTTTGTATGACGACAGGTTTATTCGAGCTGGGTTGTTTTGTTTATAGAAACCTCTCTAACAGACTAATATTTATTTTGCACTGTGTTTGTGTTATGATTTCCGTAATTGGAGAGGATATGTAATGATTAGTTTATTATTAAAGCTTTTAGGCGACCCGAACGAAAAAAAAGTTAAAAAAATATTAGGTATTATTGACCATATAAACGCGCTTGAACCTGAGTTTGAGAAGCTTACGGATGAAGAACTTCGTGCTAAAACAGACGAGTTTAAGGCTATCTTGGCAAAACGTCCGACTTCAGAGAACGAAAAAGCCGATAGAATCTTAGAAAAAGAAACTCTTGATAAGATTTTGCCTGAGGCTTTTGCGACTGTTCGAGAAGCAGGTAAACGTGTTTTGAATATGAGACATTTTGATGTTCAGCTAATTGGCGCATATTTCCTTCATAACGGGCATATTGCAGAGATGAGAACAGGTGAAGGTAAAACTCTTGTTGCAACTCTTGCTGCTTATTTAAACGCGTTAACAGGAAAAGGTGTCCATGTTGTTACAGTTAACGATTACCTTGCAAAACGTGATAGCGAGTGGATGGGTAAAATTTATAAATTCTTAGGCTTGTCTGTCGGGGTTATTCTTTCTAATCAACATGATGCTGATGAGTTTAACCGTAAACGCGAGGCTTATGCTTGTGATATTACTTACGGAACAAATAACGAATTCGGATTCGATTATTTGCGTGATAATATGGCATCATCTAACGAAATGCTTGTTCAACGACCTTATAACTACGCAATTATTGACGAAGTTGACAGTATTTTGATTGACGAAGCTCGTACTCCTCTTATTATAAGCGGACGTGTAGAAAAATCAGCAGATACTTATACTTTAATGGCAAAAGTTGCTCCTCAGCTTGAGAAAGACAAAGATTACGAAGTTGATGAAAAGAATAAAAACGTAATCTTTACAGAAGACGGTATTGACAGAGCTCAAGAAATCATCGGTTGTAAAGACTTGTTTGATATTAATAACCAGTTTGCGCATGATTTATTGAATGCACTTAAGGCAAAAGAATTGTTTATTCGTGATACCGACTACGTTGTAAAAGACGGTGAAATCATGATTGTTGATGAGTTCACAGGACGTTTAATGCCAGGAAGACGTTGGTCAGACGGTTTACATCAAGCAATCGAAGCAAAAGAAGGTGTTCAGATTCAGGATGAAACCCAAACTCTTGCAAGCATTACTTTCCAAAACTTGTTTAGATTGTATCCGAAACTTTCGGGTATGACAGGTACTGCTATGACAGAGGAAGCTGAATTTGGTAAGATTTATAATCTGGAAGTTACCGTTATTCCTACAAACAGACCTGATATCAGAGTTAATCATGCTGATATTATTTATAAAACAGAACGAGCTAAGTATGATGCTGTGGTAAATGATATTATCGAACAAAATAAGCTTGGAAGACCTGTTCTTGTTGGTACTGTAAGTATTGAAAAATCAGAATATATTTCAGCCCTATTAGCTAAAAAGGGTATAAAACACAATGTCTTAAACGCAAAACAGCATGAGCGTGAAGCTTATATTATTGCTCAAGCAGGTCGTGTCGGCGCAGTAACAATTGCTACAAATATGGCTGGTCGTGGTACGGATATTCTATTGGGCGGTAATGCTGAATATCTTGCTAAAGAGGAGCTTGAAACAAGAGCTATTACACCTGATTTAGAAAACTATGAAGCTTTAAAAGAAGAAGCTCTTGCAAATGCTCGTAAAATTACAGAAGCAGAACATGCAAAAGTTGTCGAACTTGGCGGACTTCATGTAATAGGTACTGAAAGGCACGAATCACGTCGTATTGATAACCAGTTACGTGGTCGTGCCGCAAGACAGGGTGACCCGGGCTCAACAAGATTTTTCTTATCATTGGAAGATAATTTGATGAGAATATTTGGCGGAGAAAAAATTGCAAATTTAATGACAATGCTTAACGCTGAAGAGGATATGCCGATTGAGTCTCGTTTGATTTCCAGACAAATCCAATCAGCTCAGAAGAAAGTTGAAACGTATCACTTTGATATTCGTAAGAGTGTACTACAATATGACGATGTTATGAATATTCAGAGAGAAAAATTCTATGCACAAAGACGAAAAGTTCTTGAAGGCAAAAATCTTTCTAATGATATCAAATTCATGATTGATAAAGAAATCGACAGGCTTCTTAAGAGCTATATAACTCCTGAAATGAATCCTGAAGAATATATTTTTGATGACTTGGAAACTCTTATTAAAGAATTACACTCAAATATTCCTCAGCTTGCATACATTAGTGTTGATGATATTAAGGCTTACCGTTATAACAGGATTTATGAATCACTTCGTGATGCTGCTCAAAAGGCATACAAAGAGCATGAAGAAGAAATTATTGGGTTCTATAACTCAATTATGGTTCAATATGACCCTGATGCGAAACAGCAGGAATTGTTTGTAGATAATAATATTATGCGAAGTCTTGAACGTGATGTTCTGTTGAGAGTGGTTGATACTCAATGGATTGACCACCTTCATAACATTGATATGCTAAAAGAAGGAATTGGGCTTCGTGCTTACGGACAAAAAGACCCGTTGATTGAATATAAAAAAGAAAACGAGATATTGAAAA
The DNA here is from genome assembly GCA_947073895.1 of uncultured cyanobacterium. Taxonomy (GTDB): domain Bacteria; phylum Cyanobacteriota; class Vampirovibrionia; order Gastranaerophilales; family Gastranaerophilaceae; genus CAG-196. The sequence goes on along the minus strand of CAMTNN010000092.1, from coordinate 186 downwards.
ACAAAATTGACAATTTTTTTTTTAATAAATCTCTGTTATTTCAAAATAAGCATTCCCATCTCTTTTTACTAATAAATGGAGGAATGCATTTGTAATTTGGATTAATTGGCTGAAGATAAAAAACGAGTAAATTTGTAAATGCATTTTTAAGGAGATGACTTAATTTGCCGAAATTTATTGATAAGG
>CAMTNN010000091.1 GCA_947073895.1 uncultured cyanobacterium | reverse complement strand
AGTTTTTTGTCTTCAACGCAATTTGCTATACCATCAAGTTTGCCGCGTACATATACAGTTCCGCCAACCATTCCTACGCAGGAACGGTTGCCTAATACTGATGGTAAATCTTCCGAATCGTATCCACAAATAACAGCTCTTCCGCCGCCCATAAATTCAAAGCTGAATGAGCCTGTGCTTTTTAGTACCCAGAATTCAGGCTGTTCAAATTTAGGGTCGTGCTTCATTAATGCTCCGGAGCGAGTTCCGACTCTTCCTCCAACATAAATTTTGCCTCCTGCTGCGCAATGTGCAGCTGTGTCTCCGGCATCACCTTTAACTATAATTTTAGCACCTGAATTTAACCAACCAATGTCAGCTGGTGCAGAACCTTCTACAACAATGGTTGTGCCTTCCATTCCCATTGCACCGATTCTCTGACCCGGGTTTGTTACGTGAAATGTTAGATTGTCGCTGTTAAATTTGCCGCCAATCCCGATATTATGCTGTCCGCAGGCTTCGATTTCAAATTCGGTTACACCTTCTATGATTTTTGTATCAATCAATTGAAGAAGTTCTTGAGTGGACATTCTTACGTCGTTTATTAATGTTTTGATTTTATATGCTGTCATTTTTTCCTTTTAATTTTTCTGAACAAATATTGAATCGTTCTTGGGTTTCTTCATCATAATCAAGGTTAAGAGACTTCTTATATGTCTCCATCGCTAATTCGTACTTTTCTTGAAATTCGTAAGCTTCACCTAATCTGAAATAAAAGAAATCTAATTCGCTTTTTATTTGTTGTTTGTCTAATTCTATTTGATGTTCATTAATAAAATTGATTGCATTATTGCAAATGGATATTATTTCATCATTATTATTTCTATAGTTTCTGTCATAAAAGTCATTAATATTTACATCGTCACCGTTATAAGTGCATTGGAAAATCTGTTCTCTGGCTTTATCAAGATTTGAAGTTGTAAAGTCATTCTTTCTTTTTGAATTTACCATTAATATTATTAATATAATAAAACCCGCTATACAAAATAATATATTTAACATTTTAATTTTCTCCTTTTAGCATGCGTATTGTATATCTAATCTGTTTGAAATATGCTTATCTACCGTGATTAGTGCATCGGAACGCCCTATTGGAAGAGTTGAGCATCCAATTGGTGCCATTAATTTTTTAAGTTCAATATCGGTCGCAAGAATGTAGTTAACTAAATTTTCTGCAACTTTATCCACATCAAGGCGTTTAACAAGATTTGGGTCTTGAGTTGTAAGTCCTGCCGGACATTTTCCTGTGTTACAAGCATTACATCTTCCGATATCGTTTCCTACACAACCTGCAATTTCAAGAAGCATTCTTCCTGTGAATACACCGTTTGCTCCGAGACAAATCAATTTGAACGCATCGGCTGCAAAGCTTCCTGTCTGACCTAATCCGCCACCTGCAAATAAAGGAATTTCACCTTGTCTTCCTTGTTTAACAGCTGCTAAATAACAATCGCGAAGTTTTGATGTGATTGTATGTCCTGTATGGTTTAATGAAATTTCGTGCGCTGCGCCTGTTCCGCCTGCTAAACCGTCTAAGAAGAAACCGCCGACTATATTATAAGGGTCTCTTAAAAGGTTGTTGTAAACAGGTACACTTGTAACTGAGGCTGCTACTTTGATTGCAACCGGCACTTGAAACTTGAACGCTGCATTCATTGAAAGAAACATCTTTTGAACACTTTCTTCAATCGAATACAATCCTTGATGAGTTGGAGGTGATAGTAAGTCTGCTTTTGGAACACCTCTGATTTCTTGTACGTAACGTGTAACTTTGCTTGCCATTAATAATCCGCCATCACCGGGTTTTGCACCTTGACCAATTTTGATTAGAATTCCTGCGGGGTCTTCAGTCATTTCCGGCATGGTTTTTATGATTCTATTCCAACCAAAGTGGCCTGAGGCGATTTGAAGAATCATGTATTTTAAATAGCGGGATTTAAGCAAAGATGTTGGAATTCCGCCTTCTCCTGTACACATACGGATTGGAATTCCCATCACTTCGTTAAGGTAAGCTGTTGCGATTGCCATTGCTTCCCACATTCTCCAAGAAACTGCACCGATTGACATGTCACCGAATATTATCGGATAAATCCATCTGTTTGGCGGAAGCGGTTTTGTTTGGTTGAGCTTGCCGTCTTTAACTTCAAAGTTAAGTTTTTCCGGAGATAATACCCTTCCGAACGGAGTTTTTAACTCAAATGTATGTCGCTGAGCATCCAAAGACGGGTCTGTCATTTGAGAAATTCTACCGATTTTGATTTTGTCTAAAGTTCGTCCTTCTGTGTTAAGGTTTGAGCGTCCGCCTTTTTTGAATGAATCGGCTTTTTGTGCTCTGTATGCTACAGAATACTTATCATCTTTGTTTCTTACAGCTTTTATTGCGCCGTTAGGACAAACTCTTGTGCACATTCCGCAGCCGCGGCAATAGTTTTCTAAAGATACGTTTTGTTTTATTACAAGAACTTTTTCGCATTTTCCTCTTTCTGTAATTGAGTTAGATGTTTTTCTTGTTTCAACTGCCGGTTCGATTGCATTAAAAGAGCATACAGCTGTGCATTTGCCGCATTGTATGCATTTGGATTCGTCGTATTCAATTATCCAAGGTAATTCGTCTTTATGTAATTCGTTTATTTTTACTGCTGCCATCGTTCTATTGTCAAATCATCCTTAACTAAAATTGTTTCGTGTTCATTCGGGTAAATATCATTTGAAATATCTCTGTTTGGTAACAAATCATTTATCCCGCAAACTTCTGAGGTCATAACTACTGTATTTTCATCTCTTCCTATAACAATAGGTCTGAGTTTTTTAGAGTCACAAACGCACATTAACTCTTTTTCAGGAGTAACTGCAAGCATTGTGTTTGGCCCGTTAATTTCGAGATTTGCAAGAGAGGCTTTTATTCTTAGCAAAACTTCTTTGTCATTCCGTTTTAGTATCTCATCATAAGAAAGCGGAGTGACTGTGTGTTTGAAATACTGAATAGGCCATTTTAAAATTTTATGGATGTAGTGGAGTGTATACATTAGGCATTGTGAATCAGATTCAAAACCCAGATAGCCTTTGTATAGACTCATTTGATAAAATTTATTTTTTTCATAGAATGTATTTTCGCCGTTAACTAAGGCTGTATAGCCTTCCAGAAAAAACGGGTGAGCTGCATACCTTACGATATCATAGTTTGTGTTTTGTCTGCATTGAGCAGTAATTATATGTGATGTTAAATCCGAGTTTTCCTGCCACAGGTTAAAATATGTTCCGATATCTTTCGGGCTTCCTATTTCTTTTAGTGTTAGTGTGTCAGGCCAGAAAGAATAAATGAATCCTGAATTTGATTCTTCAAGAACTTTTCTCAATCGGATAGCGGTATCAATAAGTAACTCCTGTTTTTCTTCGCAAGTGGCGTGACTGTAGCTTTTTGGATACTGAAGGACTTCAAAGACATAATTTGGCATCGCATTGATTTTTAGTCCTTTTTTATTGTTAATATCAGGTGTCCACTGCATCACGCGGGAGAAGCCTATTTCACGCAAAATATCTTCCGCAAGACGAGTTCCTTCGACAGTTGCTGCCATTGAAAGAAGCGGTAAATCCTTATAATTTTCAAACAATCCGCCCATATCTTGCATTATAAAAGCGAATCCGGAATCATCGTGTCCTTTTTGCTGGCTTCGCATAAGTTTTAGCGCGATTGACGGATGAAGTTTGTCTTTTGATTTTATAGCTCCAATTCTACACATGTTTAATATGATACCACTTTAAGAACAATTTGAAAAGATATTTATTTTGTGTTACAATTACTATGCCGTACTCCCCGGGGACGTAGCGAATCTCTCGACTCGAGCGCTTTAGCGAGGGGCAGAGCCTACTGTGAGGGGTATATGGAAATTGCCTATGAGGTTAATGCCGTTGATAGTTTAGAATATGATGGCGTAAGCTGTCGAACCGTGTCAGGATGGAGACATAGCAGCACTAAGACAATCCTTGCGGGTGTCGTATCTCTAAAAAGTAGGTATTAAAATCAGAATCAGTTTTTGTATATTTCGATAGGTAGTGGTACGGCTTTTTTATAGAAAGTGTGTATCCAATGTTGACATTTCAAGCAAACTATCTAAGTTCTGCTACAATTGAACGTATTAATGTTTATAAGAATTGCCCCAAAAAGGTGGCTTTTGTTGAAATAAATCCTGCACAAAAAGGTGATGTAGCAACTATGCATAAAACTGCTATCAAATGGGATAAAATAGGCGGAGATGGCTTTGCCTATGATATATGTAAAGCTATTAATAACGGTGTTAAGGATAGGTTTTTTGTGCTAACAACGCAAAGTGACAATTTTGACAAATTAGACCACAATCAAATTTTATCAATGGCACAGGTAAAGACTGAAAAAGAAGGTGAAAGTTTTGTTGAATATTTGCAAGTTGACCCTGAAAATTTTCGCACTGCTGAAAACCCTGAGTTTAGACTGATTGGTACGGCAATGTTAAATTCTTTGAAAAAAATATTTTATAACAAAAGTATATTACTGGATTCTGTGCGAAATGCTATTTCGTTTTATTTGAAAAACGGCTTTGTCGATATGGGTATCACCGATGAGGGTGAACGCCGTATGTTATGGAACCAAACTTTAGAATCTTTACACTAAAAATTTACGTGTTAAAATCAAGTTGTGCTCCCGGATCGTCTAGCGGCAGGACGGATGACTCTGACTCATTTAACGGTGGTTCGAATCCATCTCCGGGAAAATTTAAAAAAAGCGGAATTTATTTTTCCGCTTTTTTCATTATAAGTTTTAATTCTACTCTTCTGCTCTTTGCGTAATCTTCTTTCCCGTTGACTAAAATCGGTTCTGAAAAACTTGCGCCTTCAACAATAATCATTTTTCTTAGTCTGTTTCCGTTTGCTTTGTTATAAGGAGTATTTGTCATATAATTGGCTACTTCGTAAGCACGATTGAGTGATAACTCCATATTCTTCATATATTGTTCGTCATCAGAAAATTTACCAGTAAACGTTTGTGAGTCTGTGTGTCCTTGAATAACTATTTTATCAATATTTTTATCTAGATACTCATTAGAAAACAATGAATCTAAATATGCGGGAGCGAATTTATCTAAATAAGTTTTACCCTTAGAAGACAATTTGTAGCTGTTTACTTCAAACAATTCCAAATCAGAAATCTTAACAATACCTGAAACCGGGTCAACAGTGGCTTCAATATCTTTTTGTTTTAAAGTTTCCTGCAGTGATTTTGAAGCATTTTCCTGCGCCATTTCCTGCTGAATCTTATCTACATGTCCGGTTAAAAATGTGTAGAAAAATAAAACTATGAAAACAAGAACCAGACCTGTCATAAGGTCGGTCATAGTTATCCAAAATATATTTCCGTCATTTATTTCTTCTGTTTTTGGTCTTAGTCTCATTTTTATCCTTAGAATAACTTATCTACAACATCTCCGCCGGAACCCTTGTCCATTGACTCATTCAAACGGTTCAAGCTGTATAGAATATTTTCAAGATACGGTGTTGTCATTTCTCCGATTGATTTAGAAACTGCTTTTGCAAAGTCTTCCGGTAATGATTTTAGTATTTTTTCATTGTTTGTACTTTGCAATTTGGATTCTTTTACTAAATCAAGCAAGAATTGTTCACTTGTGCAAACATCAAATAGTCTTATGAATTCTTTTTGGATTAGTAAATAATATGATTTGCATTTTTTGTTGTATAAAAGTTTTTCGGTAAACATAAATAGCAAAGAATAACCAACTGCGAATACAGAGCAAAGAGCCGCAATTTGGATGTTTCCGATTAATCCGTTTAAGGATTCACCTGCTGCAGATGATGAAAAGTCTACAGCTGTAAATGCAATTGCCATCTTTAAGAACGTGAAAAATGGCCCTAAACCTGTTAAAAGAGTCGGCATTGTTTGTATAAATTTGTGGTTAATCTTTGAATATACAAGAGTTTCTTCGTTGAAAAAGTATGAAGCGTCAACTGTCAGATAGATTTCCGGTGAAAAATTACCCTTAGCATTTTGAGCTGCTGTGAATAATTTTTCAGGAAAAATAAGTGCTTTTTTGAAGTCTTCCCAGCTTGTTGCAGTATATGAATTGCTGCTCATAAATTCATCAAGCTGATTGAATCTATATGATAGTTCTTTTTTATTAAATGTTTTTAAGAATTCATAAACAGATTTAAGATTCTTTTCTGTTTGAGAATAGTTTCTTAAAACAGTTAATATAAAAAACAAAAATATTGTTGTAATTATTAGAATTGCAGGTTCTGTAATTATTTTAATAAATCCCATAGCTTCCCTCTTTTTTCTTTACTATACCATATAAAACGGGGAACTAACAAGCTCCCCGTTTTTTTAACTAAATATATTTATGTTCTTTT
>CAMTNN010000090.1 GCA_947073895.1 uncultured cyanobacterium | reverse complement strand
TTCGCATAATGAGAAGCTGCTTTTTCACCAACATTACGAGCAACACTTGCAGCAACACCTTTAGCCACATGATAATCAACTGCATGCCCAAGTTCGTGTCCTATAATGAATGCCAATTCTGCTTCATCTTCACAAAAGTCCATGACACCGCGGAAGACAACTACATTTCCGTCCATATCGTTATAAGCATTCACTGTATTTTCTGCTGAGAATACAAAATTAATCATTTTATCAACTGAAGAAGCTGTCATAAGCTTATGGCCAATTGTATTAACAACACCTTGAGCAGCACCGTCTGCAATACTTTTACCGTAATGAACATTCTGTTTTACTTCATTAACAGTACCAGTTAACGGCTCTGTTTTTTTCTCAAAAACAGCTTCTGGAGCAGAATTCTGAGCCGGTTGTTGAGATTGAACATAACTTCCTTGCAAGTAATCTAATTGACCTGCAAAAGCCTGATTCATCATTAACATAGCTGACATAACCACAGTAGCACCCAGTAATTTTTTCATAAACGAACCTCTCTTTCTTATTATCTACAATTTGTATAACGGCTAGTTTTTGAAAAACTTTAACATTATAATTGTATTTGTTACAATTATTTACACACGGGAGAAAACTTCGACATTGATATCATCAAAAGTCTTATCGAAGAAAAATGCTGCACTTGCTACCATTGAAGCATTATCTGTACAATATTTCATCTGCGGCGCATAAACATCATACCCTTCATCTTTGAGGTTAAATATTTTCTTTCTTATTTCAGAATTTGCAGCAACACCGCCCGCTAAAACAACTTGATTGTAACCTCTTTCTTCAAGAGCGTGTTTAACTTTTTTCAAAAGAGTAGCTGAAACACATTCCTGAAAACTTGCACAAACATCATTAACTGGCAATTCCTGACCGTCAAAACTCTTAACAAGTCTTAGAACCGCTGTTTTTAATCCGCTAAAGCTAAAATCATATCCGCCAACCTTTGCTTCCGGTAATTTGAATGCAAAAGGATTACCAACTTGCGCCAGTTTATCCAACTTCGGACCGCCAGGATACGGCAAACCTATTAATCTTGCAACTTTATCATAAGCTTCTCCAACTGCATCATCGATAGTTTCGCCTATAATTTCAAGTTCTGAATAAGATTTTACATCAATAATCTGTGTATGACCTCCGCTTACCAATAATGCAATAAACGGCGGTTTTAGCTCTGTATCAATAAAATTTGCACTAATATGTGCATTTAAGTGATTAATACCAATAAACGGTTTATCATAAGCTAATGCAAGAGATTTTGTAGCATTCAAACCAACTAACAAACATCCTACAAGTCCCGGCCCCACCGTTCCGGCAAAAGCTGTAATGTCTTCCGGTTTTACATTAGCTTGTTTAAAAGTTTCAGCAACAGCCACATTAACCGCTTCAAGGTGTTCACGAGCAGCAATTTCAGGAATCACACCACCGTATTCTTCGTGAATCTTAATCTGAGAAGCTACAACATTGGCTAAAACCTCTCTTCCGCCTTTAACAATAGCACAAGCTGTTTCATCACAACTTGATTCAATAGCCATAATAAGTGAGTTTTCATCAATTGTAACAGGTTTGTTACTGAATAATGTTTTCTTAATCTTGTTCATAGTATTATTATAATACAAAAAGAATTAGTAGATAGCGGGATATGTACCGCCAAATATTGAAAGAAAAAATATGGGTTTCATAGATAAAGCAAGAATCAGGGTAGTCTCAGGTCATGGCGGAAACGGCATGGTTGCCTGGAGACGCGAAAAATATGTAGACAAAGGCGGACCGGCCGGCGGAGATGGCGGACGCGGCGGAGATATTTATTTTATCGCGGATGAAAATATGTCTACACTATTAGATTTTAAAATTAAATCCGTTTATAAAGCTCAATCAGGAGAAAACGGAGGAATCAAAGGTATGCATGGTGCTTGCGCCAAAGATACTTACATAAGAGTGCCTTTAGGAACAATTGTTCGTGATACAAAAACAGGTAAAATTATTGCAGATATTACCGAAAACGAACAGAAAGTTCTTATTGCAAAAGGCGGACGCGGTGGACGCGGCAACGCGAGATTTGCTACAGCACAAAAACGAGCTCCGCAGTTTTGCGAACCGGGAGAACCTGGTATCGAAAGAGTTTTAGAACTTGAATTAAAACTCATTGCTGATATCGGACTTTTAGGTATGCCTAACGCAGGAAAATCAACATTCATTAGTTCTGTTAGTTCTGCAAAGCCTAAAATTGCAGATTATCCGTTTACAACACTTGTTCCAAACCTTGGAGTTGTTAAAAAATCAGATGCAGGCTCTTATGTCATAGCCGATATTCCGGGGCTTATCGAAGGTGCGTCTGAAGGTATTGGCTTAGGCCATGAGTTCTTACGTCACGTTGAAAGATGCCGTTTTTTAGTTCATATTGTTGATTTAACAACAGAAAATCCTGTTGAAAACTATAATATTATTAATAACGAATTAAAAAAACACTCTGAAGGTTTAGCTAATCTTTATCAAATCGTAGTATTAAATAAAATTGACTCAATCACTGATGAAGACAAGATAAAATACGAATCTGAATTTAAGAAACTTGCAAATGATGTGTTCTTAATTTCAGCAGTTACAAAAGAAAATTTAGCTCCATTACTACACTTCATAGATAAAAAAGTTGATGAAATACCAAAACCAGAATTTGATATTGATATCGAAGAAGACCTTGGTGCTTATGATAATGATGACAGCGCATTCGAAATAACCAAGTTAGATAAAGAAACTTATTTAATTTCAGGCGGAAAAATCAATCGTCTGGCAAAAGTAACCGATGCTCGTAATACAGAACAAGTTGTAAGACTTCAAAATATTCTTAAGAGTATGGGAGTTTTTGAAGTGCTTCATGATTACGGACTTAAAAACGGCGACACAGTAATTCTTGGCCACCTAGAACTTGGTTATTATGATGACGAAATCTGGGGAGAAGGTTCAAAAGTTTAATGCTGAATGCAATTGAACAAACTAAAAAATGCAAACCAGACGTCCCTATAGGGTGCGTTATAAAAAAAGACGGACAAGTAATTGCATCTGCCTGCAATCGTCGCGAATTAGATAACGATATTACGGCGCATGCTGAAATGCTTGCAATCAAAGAGGCTCAAAAAAAACTCGGAACCTCAAGATTAACAGGCTGTGAAATGTATGTTACACTTGAGCCTTGTCCAATGTGCGGCTGGGCTATAATTCAGAGCGGAATCAAAGCATTGTATTTTGGAAGTTACAACAATCAGTATGGAGCTTTTAGTGTAATAAACCTGCCTCATGAAAATTTAAAAATTTATGGTGGTATAGAAGAGGATATTTGTAATAAAATATTAGAAGAGTTTTTTAAGGAATTAAGAAGTGATAACAAAAACAGAGCTTGATAAACTTGTTGAAAAATACGAGACAGTTGATTTTATTAAGGATGACCCGATTCAGTTTATACATCGGGGAAAAACAAAAGAAGAAAGTGAAATTTTAGGTTTTATAGCATCCCTTTTTGCCTATGGAAACAGAAAAGTCTTTATAAAAAAACTGGAAGAAATTTTTAATAAATCCAATGGTGATATAGTTAGTTTTATTAAAAACGGGGATTTTTCTTCATTAAAAGGAATTGAATATAGATTTTCGAAAGAAAATGATATTATCCCGATTTTTGAGATTTTAAGCAAATTGTATAATGAATCAAAAGGGCTGGAAGAACTGTTTGAATACGGCTATAATTCACCAAGAATTGACAAAACAGTTGTTGATTATTTTTATTCAAATGCTCCAAAAACCGTCGGACAAGGGTTTTATCACATGATTCCAAACCCTGATAACGGCGGAGCAATGAAAAGAATGAACATGTTCTTACGTTGGATGGTAAGAAAAGGTCCTGTTGATTTAGGAATCTGGACATTTATGCAGCCAAAAGATTTGTTAATCCCTCTTGATGTCCATGTTGCCCGAGTATCAAGAGAAATGGGGTTATTAACAAGAAAAAGCAATGATTACAAAGCGGTTCTAGAACTTATGGAACAACTAAGAATATTTTGTCCAGAGGATCCTGTAAAATATGATTTCGCAATGTTTGCTTTTGGAGTAGAATCAAATAAGAGAAAATAAGGAGAATATTGTATGGAAAATTTTGATTTAGGAAAGGTAAAAATAGTTTCAATATTGATTTTTATATTGCTTGTATTTGCATTGGCAATCGGAAACGCTTATAAATACCTTCCATCAGAAAATTCTGAAATCCCTAATGTTAACAACAGTGAAGTTTCTCAACCGGTTGATGAGGATGAAGAATCAGCTTCAGTAGAAAATAACGAAAATTTAGCAGAAGAACACCCTAATGAGGTTCAAAATCAAGAACAATCATATACCTATAGAAATGAAGAAAATTATGCAACTCCAAATACAGACCAGCTTGAAAATATATCAAATGATAACTATGAAAACAACAATTCTGACGGCAGTTTTGATGAAAAATTCGCAAATGCTATGAATCTCAAAAAGGACAAACAATTAGTAGATGCAATTAATGAGTTCAAAAGTGCAATAAATCTTGCTGAAAATTCAAAACAAAAAGCAGATTGTTATGAACAAATAGCAACAATTTATGCAATTTCTAAAAAATACGGTTCAGCATTGTCATCTGCTCAAACTGCATATAATCTTTCCCCTTCAACAAGCAGAGAAATCCTTCTTGCAAGACTTTATTACAAGACCGGAAATCCAGATAAGGCAAACGACAGAATGAGCAATATTCTAAGACGAGATTTCAGCATGGATAACTAATAATAAAAAAGGCTTCCGAAAATCGGAAGCCTTTTTTATTATACTAACAATTCCTCTAGCCTCGGTTGAGCAATAACATTTCTCACGTATTGATAATAACCGTTATTCAGACCGTATTTCTCAATTTTATCAAGCAGCTCATCTCTTGAAATAAATCCTTGATTATAAGCAATTTCTTCAAGACAAGCAATTTTAACACCTTTATTAAGTTCCATTGTTTGAACAAATACACTTGCTTGAAGCATTGAATCATGTGTTCCTGTATCAAGCCATGCGAATCCTCGTCCCAAAATTTCTACATTCAAAGAACCTGCTTCCAAGTACATTCTGTTCAAATCAGTAATCTCTAATTCACCGCGATTTGATGGCTTTAATTGTTTTGCGTAATCACAGACCTTGTTATCATAGAAATACAAACCTGTAACTGCATAATTTGATTTTGGAAGCAATGGTTTTTCTTCAAGAGATATTGCCTTTTTATTCTTATCGAATTCAACAACACCAAATCTTTCAGGGTCTTTCACTGTATAACCAAAAACAGTTGCTCCGCTATTTCTTGAAATAGCATCTTTCATAAGAGTAGAAAACCCGTGACCGTGGAAAATATTATCACCAAGAATAAGTGCCACGTCATCACCGTCAATAAAATCTTCTCCAATTAAAAACGCATCCGCAATTCCCTTTTGAACATATTGAATTTTATATTGCAAATTCAAACCAAATTGAGAACCATCGCCAAGAAGCTTAATAAAATTATCGTAATCAATTTCGTTTGTAATAATAAGAATATCTTTTATCCCTGCAAGCATAAGAGTTGAGAGAGGGTAATAAATCATCGGTTTATCATAAATAGGCAAAAGTATTTTAGAAATAGGCTGTGAAGCCGGATATAAACGAGTTCCTGCACCACCTGCTAAAACAATACCTTTCACTAATACCTCCAATCTATTTAAAATAACCGTTTAATTGTTGACTTATACAAGAATAATTCAATAAGCATTTTGGCGGAACTTGTATACCGTCTTTAGCTTTTGGTTTTAACAATGCAACATAAGGAACATATTTAACTTGATAATTATAAGAAATCACTTTCCCATAATCAGTTGTTGCATCTATTTTCACAAACTTACATTTACCGCTGTAAGCTGATTTTAGTTTATTATAATTAGGCTCAAATTTTTTGCAATATCCGCATTGTGGTGTATAAATATACAAGAAAACATTATTATAATTCTTCATAGCATCTTCATACGCACCAGCAAACACCGGAGATACAAAAAACAATGATAGTAAACACAATATAAATCTAATCATAAAAGAATGATAACGCTGAAATGTTATGAAGTCAAATATATTACAGGGATTCAAAATAAGTGCATTTTATGCCATAATATAAGAAGAATAGTTAAACGAGGTTTATATGTACGAATTTCCTTTTGAGCTGGATGATTTCCAAAAAGAAGCTTGTGAGTGTATTACAAACGGAAAGAGTGTTGTAGTTTGTGCCCCTACTGGAGCTGGGAAAACAGTTATCGCGCAACACGCAATCCATTGTGCTTTAGAAGAAGGGAAAAAAGTTTTTTATACAACACCTCTAAAAGCGTTGTCAAACCAAAAATTTAGCGATTTTTCAGAAAAATACGGTGCTGATAAAGTCGGATT
>CAMTNN010000089.1 GCA_947073895.1 uncultured cyanobacterium | reverse complement strand
GAATTATATTCCACTGGTTGCTTCACTTTTCAAAGTTTAGCCAAAAAACTTGCAAAGGATGGGTTCACAATAGGCAAAAGAAACTGTACAAAAGGAACTATTGAAAAAATACTTCACAACCCATTTTATATGGGTGAATTCAATTATAAAGGCAAAAGGTTTTATGATGCAAAGCACAAGCCGCTGATCACAAAAGAATTGTTTTATACGGTGCAAAAAATTATAAATGAAAGAACCGCACCACACACAACAAAGCATGAATTTCTTTATTCCGGGCTAATAAAATCACCTAACAATTATTTTCTTGTGGGTGATATTAAAAAAGGCAAATATGTATATTACAGAAGCACTGATGTCAAAGATAAAGGGCTTAAGCTTCTCAAAGAAGGTTATATTGATGAAATGATTGAAGAAATGTTCAGAAACTTGTATTGTCCGCCTGAATTTGCTGAAGCAATATTTTCAAAACTGAAAGAAATGGTGCAAGGCAAAGAACAATATGAACAAGAATCGCTTGAAGCAATACAAAAGAAAATAAGCATGCTGAAAAGCCGCTTGAATAAGCTTTATATTGACAAATTAGATGAAACAATTTCTGAAGAATTTTATTTTGAAAAGAAAAATGAATGGCAAATTGAACTTGATGAATTAAGAATTCAATTTGATTATATAAGCAAAGAATCTGATGAAATTATGCAAAGAGCTTCTGCAATCCTCACACTTTGCAAAAATGCTTATAATGCTTATCTTTCAGGAAATATTGAACAAAAACGCACCCTGTTAAAATTGATAACCTCACACTTTTTGTGGGATGGTGAAAACCTAACAATAACAATAAAAAACACTCTCAAACCAATGTTCAAGAGTGTGTTTTTTCAAAATGGTGGGCGTTAGAAGACTCGAACTTCTGACCCTCTCCTTGTAAGGGAGACGCTCTACCAACTGAGCTAAACGCCCTCTACATTTATTATCATACTCGCTCAAAAATTAAAGTCAAGCACTTCCTTTAAATAAATCCACTACAACTTGTTAAGTTTTGTAAATTATATATTAATAAAAAGAGCAATTTTACACGAAAGACATACTTTATATATATAACACGAGAAACTAAGAGGATAAAAATATGATTCCAGGGTGGCAACCATCATTATTAGCGAGAGACTTAACAAGTATGACTGAATCAGGTGCAATGAATATTCACATGAATCAGGCCATAGCAGATATGCAAGCAAGACAATCACTATATATGACTCAAACCATGAACTTTGGCAATATGGTTGAATATGGCGTACCTTCCGGTGGTATGAACTTCTTACTTGACCCTGGTTTTACAATTGGTCAATGGCAATGGAATCAAAGCAATAACGGTTTCAACCCTTGGGGTGGAATGAATGCCGGCGGTTTTGGCTGGAACAACAATATGTGGGGCAACATGGGTTGGAATGGCGGAAATACTTCCGGCACACCTTCTTCTAGCACTAGCACTCCTTCTGAAAGAGCATTCCAGAAGAAATACAACAAATTATTAGCTTTAGTAAAACAATTAGCTTCTGAAGACAGCCAATTGAACGCTAACAGAAAAGATGCTCTTGATGAAATTGCAAAGCATCCTGTTGGCAAAACTTACGAAGAAAAATACAATAGTTTAAAAGCTGAATACGATTTAGTTGACAAAAATGAAATCAGAATTTTCTTAGCATCTAACGCATCAAGAAACTTAACTATTGAAGGAAAAGAAAGCAAAGATAGCAAAAATTCTTTCTATGCTAATCTTCAAAACGTAGGCTATGAATTCGAAAACTCTAAAGTAGATAGCGAAATTTCAAGTCTATACGATACAATTTTAAGTATTTCTGATACTCAGGAAGGATATCAGAACAGCAGTATCCTAGCAGATTTAGCAGCAAAAACACACAGCTATGATATTTTAGATGTAATCAGCAGCTGGAATACTCAAAAGAAAGACAGCTCAAATGCTAACGAAAAAAGAATCATGAAAATGATTGAAGAAAAATACAATGCAATTAAATCAGGTACTGATGGTGACGCAGCAAGAAGCAGTGTAAAAACAAGCGTAATTTCTCCAATCGTTAACGGACTTATCGACCGTGCTCGTGATTTGAAAGCAAAACTTGACAATGATTCAAAAACAAAAATTCAAGCTGCAATGACTAAATTAGAAAATGCTTATAACAACACTAATGCAAGAGTTGACAGCAACTTATCAACAGCATTTGACGAATTATATGTTCTTACAAGAAAAGCTGCTATTGCAAAATTAAGAGCAGACATCAATGAATCTTATGGAGCAATCGACCCTGAAATCTTTAATAATGACTTATTCAAAAACAACATTGAAAACGATACAGACAACGATTTAAAAGCTGAAGGCTTCACAGATGCAGTAATTAACTCATCAAATGTAAATGTTCATTTATCAAATGACTCAGGCATATACTCCCAACGTGTTGATGAAACCAAAACTGTAAAAGAACAACTTGCTTCAATTACAGGCACTGATAACGTATTAACAAAAGCTACAGAAGTAACAGGAATATCTGATATCACAGAAGCTTGGATTGATAACAATACAGGAAAAGTTTATGTTGTAAAACCTAATGCTGATGGCGCAGATGAAATTTTTGAAGTAACAGGCGCAACAGTTACAAACGGAAAAGTTAACGGCGGCACAATAGGAACAACTAAAGTAAGTGCAAACGACATTGCAACAAAATCTTTCACAGCTAAAAATGCAGCAGAAGCATTACAAGCAGAAAAAGATGCCGTAAAAACTCTAATCGCAAACACAGATATTCTTACAAAGCAAGCTGATAAAGTAACTATTCGCGGTGTTGCTTATGATGTTTATAAAGAAAACAAAGGCGACCAAAGAAAATTTATCGTAGTTGACGGCCAACTTTATGAAGTAAAAAATGGTGCTAAAGGCGATAAAGTAAGTGCAAACAGCATTGAAAGCACTTATAACTCAGCAGTAAGTGCCGAAAAAGAACTTAACAGCGATAAGAATTTTGAAGGCATTGAAGTTGCAAGAAAGCTTTGTAGCTGGACAACTGAAAGCGATGATAAATATATTGCAGGAGTTTTAGAAGGCATCAACGAAGACAATATTGAATCCTTTATGAAGGGTATTTATGCAAATCCTTCATTTAATCATAAAGGATGCGAAGGATTTATTGAAAAACTAGATGATGATACTTACGCAAGCAATGGTGTAACATTAAAATTGAAAAAACAATTAATTAATGCGTTTATTGCATATGCCGTTAAGCATGGTGTAAGTGAAAATGACACTGATATTAAATATATCAAACAAGGCTTGGAGGCTTGCACAGGCAATGATTTCAATGAGCATTATGCAGGTTGGACTTGGTGCGGACTTGGCACAAACTGGAATGAAAAAATCGACGAATGTATGTGGAACATTTCTAACAAAATTGGTTTAGTTTCTTAAAAAAAGGCTCAATGAGCCTTTTTTTTAATTATTAAATGCTTTCACTAAAATTATATAAAGATTAACCAACAAGAACCCCAAGAACAACCCCGCAATTACATCCAACGGGAAGTGGACTCCTATCCACAATCTTGAAAGCGCTACAAGGAATATAAATATTCCAAACACAACAGCAAGGAAATATCTCCAGAATTCGCTTCGTGTATAGTGCAAAATCAAGTATATGCAGATACCGTAAAAACACATTGTAGTTACAGCGTGATTTGATGGAAAGCTATAGCCTGAGTAACTACAAATTCCCGGTCTTTCACGGCATACAAAATCTTTTAACAGTGCTGTTAAAAAGAATGCTGCATGAGTAAAAAACACAAGTAAAAATGCTTTTAAGTATTTACCGTGAGAAACAAGCACTGAACAAGCAGCAATCTGAGGCCAAAGCATATAGTTTGCCCGTCCGAATTCTGAAACAAAGGCCGGAATATAGCCCGGATAAGGTGCAAGAAAATGTCTGATTCCGTTGAGCATTCCTCTATCAAATTCTCTAATTCCCGGCATATATAAAACAAGTAATGTTATTATAGTAACCACAATCAATGAGATTGTTACATAATTCCAGTTGGCTACAACTCCGTAACCGCTATCTTTTTTCATTAAATTCCGCCTTTTACACTTCCAAATAAATCAATTGTTCTGTTAATAATAGAAATCACTATTGGAGAAGCTTCGCTTACAAAAACTGCAAAGAAAAATAACGCACCAATTACTGCAATGAATTTTTGGATGTCGGAAAACATAAATACTTTCTTATCTCTGAATTCCTGAATCCCTTTAAACTCATCGGTAAAAGGTTTTACGGGAAGTTTTTCTTCAATGGCTTCAATAACATTTGCGAATTTAATTTTAATAAGAATATTGTATGAATCAACATTCATCCACCAGAGCGCACATACCGCCATACCGATAAGTGAAAATACAAATGTCGC
This sequence comes from uncultured cyanobacterium, assembly GCA_947073895.1. Lineage (GTDB taxonomy): Bacteria > Cyanobacteriota > Vampirovibrionia > Gastranaerophilales > Gastranaerophilaceae > CAG-196. The sequence continues at coordinate 2,090 of CAMTNN010000089.1, read as the reverse complement.
AGATAATTTGTCCATAAACACAACATTTCCTGTATAAATCATTGCAAAAATTATTGCTACAAATGATATCATATAGAATCTGTTTGTACGAAAGTTTCTATCGATGAAATTTTCTTTTTGTTCTGCATAAAGCTTGTATTCTTCAAGTATTAACAGGTCTCTGTCCATGTGCTCTCCTTCTTAATTCCAATTATCAAAACTTCTTTGACTCTTAACCTCATTCATCAATTCTTCAAACTCTTTTTCATCAAGAGTTTCTTTTTCAAGAAGTTTCTTTGCAATATATTCCAACATATCACGGTTGTCGCTTAGAAGTTTTTTTGCTTCTTCATACTGTTTATCAACAATTTTTTTAATTTCTTTGTCAATATCAGCAGCGATTTCTTCAGAGAAATCTCGTGTATGACCGAAGTTTCTACCCATAAAGACGTGTTCTTGTTCTTTTCCGTAAGTAAGGTTACCCATTTTTTCTGACATACCGTAAGTTGTGACCATGCTTCGAGCAAGAGCCGAAACTTTTTCTAAATCGTTAGAAGCACCTGTTGTTACATTATCTTTGCCGTAGATTAATTCTTCGGCAATTCTTCCGCCAAGAATCATTTTTATTCTATCTAATAATTGAGTTTTTCTCATTGTTAAGTGGTCTTTTTCAGGTAACGTTAGTGTAATACCTAAAGCCATTCCACGAGGAATAATTGAAACTTTATGAAGCGGATCACAATCCTTTAAAAGTTTTGCAAGAAGTGCATGACCAACTTCGTGATATGCTGTGTTTTCTTTTTCTTCATCGGAAATAATTCTGCTTTTCTTTTCTGGTCCTGCCATAACTTTATCTATCGCTTCTTCTAAATCTGTCATATCGATTTCTGCTTTATCATGACGTGCTGCTAGAAGCGCCGCTTCATTAAGAAGGTTTTGTAAATCTGCACCTGTAAATCCAGGAGTACGTTTCGCAAGAGTTTTAATTTCAACTTCTTTGGCAAGCGGTTTGTTTTTAGCATGAACATTAAGAATTTGTTCTCTACCAAGTACATCCGGTTTATTAATAACGATTTGACGGTCAAATCTTCCCGGTCTTAATAGTGCATTATCAAGAATATCAGGTCTGTTAGTAGCTGCTAAAATGATAATATTTGTATTTTCATCAAACCCATCCATTTCAACAAGCAATTGGTTAAGAGTTTGTTCTCTTTCATCATGTCCACCGCCCATGCCGGCACCACGCTGACGTCCCACCGCATCAATTTCATCAATAAACACGATACAAGGCTGATGTTTTTTTGCCTGTTCAAACAAATCTCTAACACGGCTTGCACCAACACCTACAAACATTTCAACAAAATCTGAACCACTTATAAATAAGAATGGAACTCCTGCCTCTCCTGCAACTGCTTTTGCTAATAATGTTTTACCTGTTCCTGGTTGTCCTACAAGTAATACTCCTTTTGGTATTCTTGCTCCCATGTCTGTAAATTTCTTTGGATTTTTCAAAAATTGTACAATTTCTTCTAACTCTTCTTTTTCTTCATCAACACCTGCTACATCTTCAAATGTAATTCTATTCTTTTCTGCTGGCGTCATCATTCTTGCTTTACTCTTTCCAAACGCAACATTTTTTCCGCCTGGTGCGCCATTTCCTGCTACTCCTCCCATCATAAAGAACCAGAATATGAAGAATATTATTAATAGTCCAAATGGTGTTAATAAACTAATTACTGTTACAAATATTGATTCTGATTTTTCTTCTAGTGTGAATGCTCCTTCTTTTAAGTAGTCTTCTGTGTATGCCATAAAGCTCTCAATATTTGGTATATTAACTTCCTTCTTTATTTTATCATCTTTTAATGTTACAGTTGCCATCTTTCCATTTGCCTCAACTTGTATAGCTTCTACATTCGATGAGTTTATCTCTGACACTAATTCTGAATATTTCAATTTTGAATCGCTATTTTCAACTATTGTTGTCAATACGACTAAAAATATAACTCCTATTATTAGCCACATCGCTAACGTTTTAATTCCATTTTTCAAAATATTTGCATATATGACCCATTTTGTTATATTTAAATTGTTACTAAATGACAGGCTAA
>CAMTNN010000088.1 GCA_947073895.1 uncultured cyanobacterium | reverse complement strand
TTGATTTTCTTCCGGTTTCTTTTCTACAATTGGCTCTGGTTTAGGTTCTTCAATCTGAACTTTATTAACATATTCTTTGTCAACTTTTCGAAGTTCAGGTCTTATAGGCCAGCCTCTTAATATGTAGTCAACAGCTTCTGAAGCGTTTTTGTAAACAGCTAATGTATTTCTGTCGATAATTTCAATTACGATATCAAAAGTTGGCTGTTTTTCTCTTTCAAGAACAGTTTTTTGTGAAGCTCTTCTTTTTGCTTCGTCATCACCTAATGTAACAGATTGAATTCCACCGACTAAATCAGAAAGAGTCGGGTTCTTGATTAAACTTTCTAAGCTGTTACCGTGAGCAGTTGCAATAAGCATGACACCGCGCTCTGCAATCGTTCTGGCAGCTTGAGCCTCTGCTTCTGTACCGATTTCGTCAACAACAATGACTTCCGGCGTGTGGTTTTCAACAGCTTCAATCATAATATCTTTTTGGTATTCAGGCTGTGCAACCTGCATTCTTCTAGCTGCTCCGATAGCAGGGTGCGGAGTATCGCCGTCTCCTGCAATTTCGTTTGAAGTATCTACTATAACCACACGTTTGCCGAGCTCGTCTGCAACAAGACGTGAAATTTCTCTTAATTTTGTTGTTTTACCAACTCCCGGACGACCGAGGAATAGAATACTCTTTCCTTGAACACAAATATCTTTTATACAAGCAATTGTTCCTGTAACCACACGACCTATACGACAAGTCAGACCTACAACTTTTCCCTGTCTGTTCCTAATTGCACTGATACGGTGAAGAGTTCCCGGAATTCCCGAACGATTATCGTGTGTAAACTCTTGTAGATGAGATGTTACAAATGTTATATCTTCATCATTAATAAGCTCCGTACCGATTTTTTCAATCTTTCCGCCCGAATGTCTAATCTCGGGCAAACGTCCAATATCAAGTACGATTTCAATAACATCTTCCAATTTTTCGTACTCTAAATGGGATGCAATCTTAGGGGGCATAATGGAAAGAAGTTTTTCCACATCATTCTGAAATTGTAAATTACTCGTCATATTTTATGCTTGACGCCTTTCTGCTCTCGCATTTGGCTGGTAACTATCCAATGTCGTCTCCTAATAACATTATATCATATTTTTACATTCAAAAAGTCCTTTTGTCACTAATGTAAAGAAATATTAAGATAGCTTTAAGTGTCTAAAATACGCTTATAGAGAGTGATTCTATGCATGATAAATAGCATTTAAACTTGCACGAACAGTGCTATGAACTCCTGCACTCGCTTTGTGCATTGTATCAACTGCATTATATTTACCATCAGCTAGTTCATTATATTTCGCTTTTTGTTCTCCGTTTAATTGGTCAAAACTTCCGCTTGTAAGCCCGAGGTTTTTCCAAAATGAACCAAGTTGTGCAATAAAATTCCATTTTGTGTCTTTTGCTTCATTCCAATCATGCTTATATTGTTTAATTTTTTCTTGATTTTCTGCTAAATATTCTTCTACCCATTCATCTTTATTATTAGCAAATGATAATAATGCAGAGTTCTTGGGTACAGATACCCTGCTTCCGTTTTCAGTTACAATTGTATAATATGCAGCAGATTCTGATGAGATTTTTGCTGTCTCGCCATTATATTGAATTGTTCTCTCTGTAGCTGATGTAACTGTCATTTTATACTCCTTATTAATATAAAGTATATACTTGTTCAAAAATTGACTTTTTTGTAAACATTTTTTAAGTTTAATTACGATTTGTAAAAAAATCTCTCAAAAGAGTTTACTTTTGCAAAAAGGTGAAATAATAATGTTGGTATAGGAAGAGATAAGCTAAATGGATTAGCAAAAGTTTTTAAGGAAAAAAAACAAAAGCTTATTGATTCAAAGAAAGTACATATCGTTTTTAAGAGAGTATTTGTGTCGAAAGTATAGTTTCGACAAGTCGTTGCTGTCCCCAAGCAGCTTTGACTAAATCACTATGCGCATGGACTGCGCATAAAGAGTGTAGAAGTACGTATCGAAGAGAAAGGAGATCCAACTATGGCACTCACAATCAACACAAACATTTCCTCTATTATTGCTCAGAGGAGCTTAAACAAAGCAACTAACGGTTTGAATGATGCTTTGGAAAAAATGACAACCGGTTATAAAATTAACCACGCAAAAGACAACGCAGCAGGCTATTCTATTGCAAACCAATGGGTAACAAAATTAGGTTCTATTGATGTTGCTGCAGACAACGCTGCTACCGGTTCTGATATGTTAACAACAGCAGAAGAAAGTTACAACTTATTAACAAGCCACTTACAACGTGTTAGAGACTTGACTGAACAAGCAGCTAACGGTACTTATGGTTCTCAATCATTAAAAGCTATTCAGTCTGAAATTGCTGCAAGATTGAGTGAAGTTAATAGACTTTCTGCTAACAGTGAATTCAACGGTATTAAATTAATGGCTTTTGATAAAACTGCAGGTGCAGATAATTCAAGCGTAGGTATTACAAGTGCCGGTGTAAACTTACAAGTTGGGCTTTATGCTGATAAAAACAGTATTATCAATCTTAGCGTAGATTTATTTACTGATGCAAGCTTAAAAGGTTTGTTTACAACAAGTGGTTTAACTGATGTTCAAAACCCTAATACTGATGCTAAGGATGCTGATGGAAATCCGGATCCAAGAAAATTAAGTGAATTATTGACAAGAGCTGGCGTAACTGATGATACTTATCAATTGCAAACAGATGATGATATTCAAGCATTTGCAGCTGCTTGCTCAGGTTTGGTATATGATCCTGATAAAGGATTCTCTTTACAGACTGACGGTACTTGTACTCCAAAAGAAATGTTATATTTCTTAGATGAAGCTATCAATGATATTTCATCAAGAGTAACTAAAATAGGTGGTGTTCAAAACCGTGTACAATCTGCTATTTCAGCACTTGATGTTCAGTCTCAAAACTTGTCATCATCACTATCTACTTTACGTGATACCGATGTTGCGGAAACTTCATCTAACTTTATTCAGCAGCAGATTCTGCAACAAGCTTCTTCAACATTACTTTCAACCGCTAACCAGTTACCAAGTATGGCACTTAACCTTATCTAGTGGTAAACGGTATTGGTTTGAAAAGGAGAAAAGGAATGAACAAATCAGCACAATGGAATGTGGTGCGAGTTGTTTGATTAGGGATACAGAAAAAAAGGTTGCGCAATTTGCGCAACCTTTTGTCTGATTACATACATTGTTTTTTATGTTACATTAGGTTTATGAGGGAATTGGATACAGTTTTAGAAAATATGAAAGAAGGGGTTGAATATCCTTTTTTATTGGAATTTTTAGAAGAACCTTCGAAGAGAATTCGTTCTAAACTGGCAATTTTATACTTGAAATATAAAGGTGTGAATTTAAGTTCTGAAATATATAATATATTATCAGCAGGTGAACTTATTCATAATGCGTCACTTTTGCATGATGATGTTATTGATGATGCAGAATCAAGACGAGGAAAAACTACAATCGGAGTAAAAATTTCTCCCAAAATTTCAATTCTTGCAGGAGATTATCTGGTTTCAAAAGCTATGTCAAAGATTTTGGGGGTAAATAATCCTGAAATCTTTAATATATTTGAAACTTGTATAAAAAATATGTGCGAAGCGGAGTTTAAACAGTTCTTTTTGCGCGGACAAATTCCAACGGAAGATGATTATATAAATATTTGTAACGGTAAGACAGCTTGTTTGTTTGCCTCAATACTGGAAAGTTGTGCTATTTTAGCCGATATAAATCGTGAAGATGCCAAAAATTTGGGTATGAAGTTTGGCTTATATTTCCAGATAAAAAATGATTTGGAGGAAAAGTCTTCAAAGGAAGATGAGAAGAATAAAATTTATACGGCAAAAACCGTTTTAGGGATTGAAAAGACATTATCTTTATTGGATAATTTAAAAGAAGAGATTGTAGGAGTATTTCCTGAAATAAAGGAATTTGAGGGTTTAGTTAACTAATGAATGATATAGAAGCCTATTTAAAAGAAGTTATTGATACTGTAGTTTTTGTAATAGTTGCATTGATTATTATAAGATTTTTTGTAGCAGAGCTTCGTTGGATTCCGTCAGGGTCTATGAAGCCAACTCTTGTAGAAGGCGATAGAATAGTAATTGAAAAACTTACAAAATATCCGAATATTATTAAACATCATAATTTTGAATGTACTCCTAATCGTGGAGATGTAATGGTTTTTTATCCTCCGACAACCAAGTTAGAAGTAACTCCTTGGAAGCTTTTCCTTCGATTAACAGGAATGGGCTGTAAAGATATCGCATATATTAAGCGTGTAATAGGGCTTCCTGGAGAAAAGTTTGAGATAAAACAAGATCCTACAACAAAAAAATCTACTGTTTATATAAATGATAAACCTCTAAAAGAAGATTATATAATGAGTGAATTCGATTATACTCCTTGCCAAAAGGGAATGATGTGCGGGCCGTTTGTTATTCCGGAAGGTCATTACTTTATGATGGGAGATAACAGAGGAAACTCAATGGATAGCCGTTGGTGGGGAACTCTGTCTCAAGAAAGATTCATTGGCCGTGCAGTCTTTACTTTCTGGCCGCTTGGTCATCTTGGAACTATTGAACGCTAAGCTTGTACATAATGACTGCTGCGGATACGCTTAAGTTTAATGACTCAACGCTTGAGTCCATCTCAATTGTAACATTTTTTGTCGCAAATTGTTTAAGTTCTTCGCTTAATCCGTCTGCTTCCGAGCCAAACATAACGAGTGTTTTTTCCTGTGGGTTATAGTCTTTTAAATTGACTACGTTATTCCCTTTCGGTAGAGTTGCAACTCTTTCAAAAGGGGTAAATATATCTAAGTTAATTTCTGTAAATACAGGGATTTTCCATAGGTTGCCTACAGCAGAGCGTACACATTTAGGATTGTATAAATCTACTGTGTCACCGTATAAAACGATTGCGTCAATTCCAAATGCAGCCGCGGTTCTGAGAATTGTGCCAAGATTTCCCGCATCTTTAATCCCTTCTAATAAAACCACTTTTTTATATTTATCTGACCATTCAGGTTTAATCTGTTTAGCAACAGCAACAGCTTTTGGAGCGCTTTTAGCGTCTGAGATTTTAGATAATATTGCTTCGGTTACTTCGATTCTTTGCGGAAACTCTTCAAATCCTTCTGTAGAAAAAATTTGAGTAATTTCTAAGCCTGATTGAATTGCTTCTTCAATACATTTGTTTCCTTCAAGTAAAAATAAACCGCTTTCAGCTCTATACTTACCCCTTAGGAGTTTTGCAGTTTCTTTTATTAAATCGTTATTAACAGATGTTATTTTCATAATACCTCAAATTCTTTCAGCCATTCTTGTTCCTGTTCATTAAGTAAAGAATAGTCAATTAATTTACCTTCATATCCCATTTTAACAAAAGAATGGTTTTTGCCATCTTTTCGGTAGCAGGAGTTTTCAAGCCTTACTCCAAAATGCTCAGGATTATAAAGCCCGGGCTCAATTGTAAAGGTCATATTATCTTTGATTTCCGTGTGTGCAATTTCACTCTGATTTAGAGCTGGTGGTGCTTCGTGAACGTTTATTCCTATTCCGTGGCCAAGACCATGTGAGAACGAAAATCCCTCAATTGTATCGTCAAGAATATTATGTGCCAGTGAGTCATGTTCAAAACCTGTTTGTACATTTAGATTATATGCATTTAAAAATGCTCTCAATACTGTTGTGTAAACTTTTTTTTGTAATTCTGTAGGCTCACCCTTAACAAAAACTCTTGTAATATCTGTTGCAAGTCCGTCTTCATAATATGCACCGCAATCAATTAATACAAAATATCTTGGACTTGAATCAAGTGTCAAAATTAACACCATTTAGCCAATTTAAAAATCAACAAATTTAATTTTTTATCAATAAATTTTGAGTTTTATTAATCTTATTTATTTTTGTATATAAATTACTTCATTGAAAATGACAAATTATCTTTTCTCAAAGTTTGAAGAAAAGTATCAAAAAAGATAACTGCTCTTGGGTTTCTTTTTAAAATCATTTATTTTACATTTGATGCTATGTAGATTAAAAGTGTGTTGTTCATCATTAACACAATTATTGACCTTAATGGTCATATGACAAAAAAATTCATGCATCGAGATTTGAAACCGATGAGCATTCTTCTTAACAAAAATAAACATGTTTGTATCACTGATTTTAGTCTTGCAAAAGAAGAAAATTATTATAAATTATAAGAACACACATAATTCTCTTGCTGCTTCATAAGCAAAGAATTCTTTAATATTAAATGAATCTTTAGAATCATTTGTTTGAAGACCAATTATTAACTGTAATATTGTTAATATTTTTTTATATGTCATGCCTTTGAAATATATTATAGTTATATCATTCAAGTATTTCGATTACTAGCTTGTTTTTTTTTTTTTTTTTTTTTTTTTTTTTATTTTATTATTTTTTTTTTTTTTAAAATTTTTTTTTTTATATTTTTTTTTTTTTTTTATTTTATTTTGTTTTTTTTTTTTTTTTATTTATA
>CAMTNN010000087.1 GCA_947073895.1 uncultured cyanobacterium | reverse complement strand
GTAAATTTATCAGTTATATATGAAACCATTGTTGAATCGGATTCAAACTTGTTGTATTCTTTTGCAGGAGTAATGACTGTTTTAGGACTTATTTCTAAACTTTCTATTTTTCCCTTTGCTAATTGGGTTATTGATGTTTATAAAGGCTCTGAAACATCTGTGCTTGCATTTTTATCAACTGTTCCTAAGATTGCACTTTTCGGAATCCTTTGCAGACTCCTTGTGTTTCCTCTCGGAAGCAGTTTTGAATTAACTTTTGTAATCGCATTGGTCTCTATTATTACTGCTTTTTGGGCGAATACGTATGCAATTAGAGAAAATAATGTTAAAGTTATCTTTGCCTGCTCTGCGGCGGCTAATTCTTCTTATGTATTGCTTACTGCGTGTTTGGTTTCTGTTTATAACTTATCAACGGTAATATTTTATCTGATATGTTATGTTTTAATGAATATTTCTGTTTTTGCTTTTTTAAATATAACATCAGCAAATAGAATTGGTATGAATGTTGCGGATTTTAAAGGAATTTTTCATAAAAATCACGGGTTAAGTATTGCTTATGCTATTGCAATCATTGCACTTGCAGGATTTCCGATTACGTCGGGTTTTGTTGCGAAAATTTATTTATTCTCGGCAATTGCTAATTCGGGTTTAATTTTTATTCCGTTCTTATTAATATTGCTTCTTTTAACGGTAGTGGCGCTTTATTATTATTTGAAAATTATCCTGCCTTTGTTTGAACAGAATTTCGATGCAAAGCTTTTAAAAACGGTTTATTCTCAAAAATTTGTGCTGGTAATTACAGCCGTTGTAACGGTTTTAATCGGGGTTTATCCTGAAAAACTTATAGAATTGTGCCGGTTTATAGCATACAATATCTAATTCTTATTTTTACGTTTCATTTTTATAGCAAGATAAATTTGTTCGCCCTGATATTTTGCTGCTTTTTCAGAATCGACGATTTTTTCGGGGTTTAATTCTTCACGTTTTTCTTTTTTCTTCTCCTGAATTTTCTCTTGCTCGCCTGTGGAAACGGTTATAAATTTGCTTGATACACAATTTTCTTTTTTTGCTTCTCTAAGCTCAATTTCCCGCAACTTGTTTTTGTCTAGCATTTTGTTTCCGGTTGGTTGAATACCGTATTGCCGGAGTTTTTGCATTATACGCTGTTCTTCATAATCTGCTCCGCTGCCGGAAAAGCCGATACTGTTTATCTGCATAACACCACCCTAAGTCTTTAATTTTTATATCGGCATAAATTCAAAAAACTTTAGGTTCTTAGGATATTTTGTTACAAATGTTTAAATGTTGTTTGGCAAATTCACATCCGCAATAATTTTGACGGTATAGTTCAAGTTCTTTTGATAAATTATTAGTCTTCAAAAATCCGTTTTTTTTCTTAAAATCAAGGGGTAAATAACCGGTGCTTATGCGTTTCCCAATCTCAGAAATCTTTTTGAAATTCTTATGAGGACTTATTACAAGTGATGTTGTAAACTCTTCTATTCCAAGCTCCTGTGCTTTTTTAGCAGCATAAATAAGACGAAGTTCAATACATTTATCACAGCGGCTTCCGCGTTCAGGTTCGGATTCCAGGCCTTTAATATAGTCTAAATACTCTTTGTGGTTGTAATCTTCAACAATCAGTTCAACTCCAAAATGGTTACAAACTGTTTTTTGTGCTTCTAATCTTCGTTCAAATTCTTCTTCTGTATCAAGATTTGGATTACAAAAATACACAACAACAGTGTATCCCATCTCTTTTAAAAGTGAGATGGGATATCCTGAACAGATTGCACAACAGGCATGTAAAAGAATCGCGCGTCCTTTTACATTTTTGTCACTTGGGATTTGGGAGGTTATAATTCCCATTTTTTATTTACCCCTTTGGCGCCATGTTTTATTAGTAGTTCCTTTAATTCATAATACGGCTTTACACCTACGATTTGTTCTCCGTCAATAATCATTGTTGGAGTTGAATCAAGTCCTAATTCTTGAGCTGATTCAAGTTCTTTAGCGATTTCGTCGCGCGCTGCTTGTGTATCAAAATCAGCTAAGAACTTATCTTTGTCTAAGCCTGCTTCTTCTACGAGTTTTAGTACATCATCCATTTTCTTAGGCTGTTTTTCGTATAAAAGCGAACTCATTTCCCAGTAGTTGCCCTGATTTCTTGCTGCAATTGCGGCTTTTGACATGAAACATGCGTTCGGATGCATGTTTATTTGAATGTATGGATTACATTCTTTGTCAAACGGGAAGTTGTGGTGGTTAATTTTTATATTCGGAAACTCTTTTGCAGCTTGATGCAGCATTATATTTTGAATGTAGCATAGCGGGCATACATAGTCCGAATAAAGTTCAATTACAACATTTCCGTCTTTATTACCAAGGATGTTTCCTTTTACGCGATATGGATTACGGTCAATTTTTCTGTATTTTAAAATGGCCTGATGTTTTTTGATATGAGGAACGAAGTTAAGAGTTATGCCGCTGTAAGCTAAAAACGAAACAGCTAAAAGTAAAAGCACAATAAATGTTTTTGTGTATTTTTTTGCACCGTCAATAAAATCAATAACTGTTGTTTTAAAGCTTTTTAAAATATTCTTAAATTTGCCGTCAGATGCAACAAGTGCAATAATTAAATCTATAAAATAAGTTATTACACAAAGAATACAAAGCTTTTTAATCTTAAATAAACTTAACCCCGCCAATCCCATTGAGCATAAGAATGCTATTGAGCCAAGAACAGTAATATAAGCCTTAGGGTCTTTAAAAACTTCTAAAAACTTCAAAAATCTAATATTTTTTAATTTATCAACAACTGTTAAGAATAAAACTGTTATATAGAAAAATATTCCCCAATAAGCTAGAGGGATTCCTAATACTTGAGAGTGAGTTGATTTTGCAACTCCATCACAATCCACAAAGTCATTTATTGAACAAAAACTTGCAAGTGCGTATTTATCAAAATTCGCAACATAATAAATAAAAGCAAGTTTAATGGACAATGCTAACCCTGCAAGTGCTAAAATTTGGATAGCTAAATTCTTTTTATCAATTTTCATAAGCAGCTCCCCCACTTGTCTAATACATATACTAATTCTAATATACCACAAGATTGTTTCAATAATAAAAATAGTTATGGCGGGTAAATAATTTGGAGTAAGTCAATTATCTTATAATAAATTTTGATTCCGCTTCTGCAGGAATATAATTTTTAATAAATTCAACAGCTTCCTCGGGACTATTCGCAATAAAATAAAGCTCTCTTGAAGCTGTATTTGCAAAATTTTCTTTTATAATATCTTCAAAAAATCCGATTAGATTATTATAAAATCCGTTTGTATTTAAAATTACAATCGGTTTTTTTGTATATCCCAACTGTTTTTGTACAATCATTTCGGATAACTCTTCTAAAGTTCCAAATCCGCCTGCAAGAGCAATTACTGCCTCGGATTTTTCATCAAGCAGAGCTTTTCTTTCTCTCATTCCCGGAGTTATACAAAACTCATCACAATCCTCAGGATTAGCAAATTCTGGATTAGCAAAAATTTCAGGCATAATTCCGATGATTTTTCCGCCAGATTCTTTAACCGCACTGGCACAAGCATACATCAGACCGCGTCTGCTTCCGCCGTATACAATATTAAATCCGTTAGAACCAATGCATTTACCGAGCTCAGCTGACTCTTTATAATAAATTTCTGCTAAATCGTTAGATGATGATGCGTATACACAAATGTTCTTAATCAAACTGACCCCCCACAAGGTAGTAATTCGAACAGCATAAACCTGTTCCGTTTTTAGAACAATCTTGCTTTTGTGCACTTAAAGAGTCATTTTTGCAGAAAGGTTCAAATTTATCTTCATAAATATTTAAACCAAAAACGTCTTTTCCCCATACATTTGGGCCGGAGCTTCCGTTAACATCGTACATTAAAACCCCTTTAATTCCGTTTTGCGGTTCATCAAATATTTTTGTTGCAAGAATCGCATTGGAATAAGTTGTTTTAAAGTCTTTAAAACGATATGTATCACTTGGATATGTTCCGTTTAAAAATGTTATTTTATAACTTTGTGCATCACTTTTAATTTCATTTTTGATTGTTGTGTTAAAGGCTTCTTCAAAAGTTTTTTTATTGTCTTCTTTTTGAGTATTGATTGAATAAAAAATATTTGAAAAATCTTCCTGTACATTTCTCCATCGTGAAGTGTTTTTTGCTTGCATACTATCATCCAATGACAGTGGTGCAACAAGAAATGCTACAATCAAAAATATTACAAATAATATTGAAACTTCTACAATCGTGAATCCTTTTTTCATAAAGCCTCTCTAATTAGCCAGGTCAAGTTGTTTCTTTTCTTTAATCATCATGTCATAAATCCATTCAGGTACGAAATTCTTCCCCAAAATTATTTGACCGTTCATAATATTCGGCGCGTGGAAATCCGAACCGCCTGTTACGATTAAACCAAGATTTTCTGCCATAGAAGAGAAATATTCCACAATTGCAGGTGAGTGCTTTCTATGATAAGCTTCAATTCCGCGAAGCCCGCAGTTCATAAGATTTTTGATAAGTTTTTCCGCTATATCAATATCATAAGGGTGTGCAATAACAGGAATCCCGCCTGCATCATAAATAATTTCAACCGCATCAAAAGGAGTTACAGTTTTTCTTTCCACATAAACAGGTGACTGTCTGTGAATATATTTGCTGTATGCTTCCATTACATTGCTTGTACCGCCGGCATTTGTAATCGCTTTTGCAATATGCGGACGACCAATGGAACCGCCTTCTGCAACCATGTTTTTAACATCTTCATATTTGATTTTGATACCTTCTTTTTTTGCAAGCAATGCCAAAATCTCTTTTGTTTGTCTTGTTCTTGCTTGTTGCTGAACCTTAAGAAGATTTTTAAAATCACTCTTTTCAACATCTGGAAAGTATCCTAAAATATGAACTTCGTAATCTTTATAAAGCGTATTAACCTCAATTCCCTGAATAAGTTTTAAATCAACTTCTTTGGTTTTAAGGTATTCTTTTGCAATATTATAAGAAAGCACATTGTCGTGGTCTGTTAATGCGATTGCCTGCAAACCTGCATCAAGTGCTAAATCTACTATTTTTTCAGGTGAAAAAACACCGTCGGAGTAGTTTGTGTGAATGTGATAATCACCCTTCATCCTACCCCTCCTTCGTCAACTACTGGAGCCAATAGTTACCTCCCTTTCATTATCATTATCTACTATTAAATTAATTCTTTTAATCTGTGTTGCACCTGTTCTATCAAAAAGAACCTCAACACCGTTAATTTGAGCAGTTGCTGACTGTGCTATTTCGTAGCGTTCCGGAAGGCTTGTCGAAAGTCTTTTTAGAGAAGTTGAAAATTCCATCCCTATTACGCTGTCAAATGCTCCGCAGAATCCTGCGTCCGTAATGTATGCCATTCCTTTTAGTATTTGTTCATCAGCTGTCTGAACGTGTGTATGTGTGCCGAAAAACCCTTTAATCAATGCGTGTTCTTCGGTATTGTAAGTATTGGCTAAATATTTTGAAAAACATATTTTTTCAGCAGTAGCCTCTGCATGAAAATCAACAAAAATGCTTTCAATATTTTCTTGTTTTAATCGTTCGATTTCTTCAATGACGACTTGCCAAGGAGAATCCATTGGAGGCATAAATACCCGCCCGAGAGCGTTTATAACTGCAATTTTATGCCCGTTTAAATCAAAAACAGCGCTTCCTTTGCCCGGAGTTCCTGTCGGGTAATTAATAGGTCTTACAAGGTTTTGCGCTTCATTAATATATTCGTATACATCTTTTTTGTCCCAGATGTGGTTGCCTGACGTGAAACAGTTGATATATTCTGAAAGGTCAATATAATTTTTCTTGGTTAATCCGAATCCGTGAGATGCGTTTTCAATGTTTGCAATAACGAAATTAACCTGATTATCAGCAAGATAAGACTTGACCGCATTGCGGCCAAGTCTTCCTGTAATATCTCCGAAAAATAATAATTTTATTTCTTCTTTTTCCATAGTTGTTATGCCACCAATAGGTTAAATATATTTACCCCCTATTTTGCAATTTCAGTAGTCCTAAATTCTCTTACAACTGTTACCTTGATTTGTCCAGGGTAATCAAGTTCGTCTTCGATTTTCTTTGCAATATCTCTTGCAAGTTTTTGTGAAGCTAAATCATCAAACATTTCTGATTGAACGATTACACGAACTTCGCGACCTGCTTGAACTGCAAATGATTGCTTAATGCCTTCGTAACTGTTAACGATTTCTTCGATTTTTTGAAGACGTTTGATGTAGATTTCCAAAGTATCACGTCTTGCACCTGGTCTACCTGCTGAGATTGCGTCAGCAAGTTTTACTAAAACTGCTTCAATAGTGTTAGCTGTTACATCATCGTGGTGAGCTTCAATTGCGTGAATAACTTCTTGTTTTTCACCATATCTTGAAGCAAGCTCAACACCTAATTGAATATGAGTACCTTCTTGAGTTTGGTCAACAGCCTTACCGATATCGTGAAGAAGTCCTGCACGTTTTGCAACATTAACGTTAGC
>CAMTNN010000086.1 GCA_947073895.1 uncultured cyanobacterium | reverse complement strand
AAATTGAAAAAAATCAAAAAAATCATAAATATTTTCATTTTTTTTTTAATAATTTAAACGAAAGCAAAACAAAAAAATCATAAAAATTGAGACGTTTCATTACTCATAAAAGCATTATTTATCTGGAATGCTTATTGAATTCCAATTTGTTTTACAGTTGTCTATTAAAATAGGAAAAAATCATTGCAAACCCTCTTTGAGAACAAAGCAGTAAAATCTTTTTTATCAATCAAACGTCCTTCACGAATCATCATAATAACAATTGCAAGAATTCCGTCTTCATAAATAACGGCAATAATATCTTCGTTAAGTTTAGTGTTTTCGTAAACAACTTTTTGACGTTCAAGAGTTTTCTGTAAATCAAGATAACTATCGCGCATTTTGGCAGCTTTTTCAAACTGCTCTTCTTCTGCATACTTCTGCATTTGCGCCTGAATTTGTTTAAGAAGCTCGGATTGTTTCCCGCTCAAAAATAATTCAACCTGATGTATAAGTTTTTGATACTCCTCTGGTGTAACCTTGCCCTGACAAGGCGCAAGACATTTCCCTATATGATAATAAAGACAGGGTCTGTTAGAAAACTTTGGAGTCTTACATTGCTTGAGCGGAAAAAGTTTCTTTAAAAAATCAAGCGTTGCATACATTGCGCCCACATCGGTATAAGGACCATAGAATCTGCCTTTATCAGGGTTTAGATTCTTTTTACGCACAATCTGAATCCGCGGAAAATCTTCATCTGTTATCAAGAAATACGGATATTTTTTATCGTCTTTTAAAAGAATATTATAACGCGGTTTGTGTTTTTTAATTAAATGAGATTCAAGAATTAACGCTTCGACTTCGGAGTCTGTAATAATATATTCCAACTTCTCTATTTGAGAAACCAGAACAGTAGTCTTTACGCTATCGTGCTGTTTATGAAAATAGCTGTAGACTCTGCGTTTAAGGTTTTTGGCTTTCCCGACATAAATTATCTCACCCTCATTATTGTAATAAAGGTAACATCCCGGCTGCTCGGGAACAAGTTTTATTGTTTCACGCAAAATCTCATTCATCAATAATATTATACAACATTATTTTTCGAGAAGAACATTCCAAGCAGCGCCTAACTTTTTTAAGAAAGATGACTTTTGGGGTTTGTCTTCTGCAAGTTTTTCAAAGCGTTCAACATGTTTAGGTTCATCTTTTCGTCTTAAGAAATGTGCCCAAGGACTTTGGGTTTGAGGAACAAGTTCTGCCTCCGTAAACGCTTTCATTGCATATACGTCCCAATCAAGATGCTGCAATGGAGTGTTAGGACTATCTGATAAAAAGTGCGTTTGTAATGTTTCATAAACTTCTTTAGCTCTTTCAGCACTTGCAAATTTTAAACAATCTACAATATCATCCTCATTATCGCCGCCTACTTCACCTGAATAAACCATCACATATTTGTCCTGAACACGACTAGGAATAACACAGCAATAACGATTATTGCCAAAATAAGGCATAATATCATTACTATAAGAACATTTTTTAATATTCAAATCCCATCTGGAATTTGCCAGTTCTTTTGTATATTGAGCGATTTTCTTTTTCCCGCCTTTTTCTTTTTCAATTAGAGCTTTTGCTTCTGCTGTAATATTTAACGCACTAAAAGAAGGTGCATTATTGTTGATAGATTGTACTTTCATATGACGATACTCCTTTTTATGGAGCATAACATAAAAACATTTTATAAATCAAGATACGGCTTCAAATACTGACCTGTATAAGAATGAGGATTTTGCGCAACTTCCTCCGGTGTTCCACAGGCAATAACTTCTCCGCCAAAATCGCCTCCTTCAGGGCCAAGGTCAATTATATAGTCCGCAATCTTAATCAAATCAAGATTGTGCTCGATTATTAAAATCGTATTTCCGTTATCAGCAAGCTGTTGAATAATCTTAATCAATTTATCCAAATCATGCCAGTGAAGCCCCACAGACGGCTCATCAAGTAAGTACAAGGTTTTTCCTGTTGCACGCTTATTAAGTTCAGATGCAAGCTTAATTCTCTGAGCTTCACCGCCTGAAAGTGTTGTAGCACTTTGACCCAGTTTAATATAGTCTAACCCGACATCAACAAGAGTTTTTAATTTATTTGCAATTTGAGGAATGTTTTCAAAGAATTCATAAGCTTCTTTGACACTCATTTCCAAAACATCCGCAATTGATTTTCCCTTGTATTTAACTTCCAAAGTTTCATTATTGTAGCGCTGACCTTTGCAGACATCACATTTTACATAAACATCTGACAAGAAGTTCATCTCAATTTTTAAAACACCATCACCCGAGCAAGCTTCACAACGTCCGCCTTTTACGTTAAAACTGAATCTACCCGGTTTATAACCACGCATTTTTGCTTCATTTGTTTTTGCATAAAGTTCACGAATCGGCGTAAACACATCCGTATAAGTTGCAGGGTTAGAACGCGGAGTTCTGCCAATCGGCGACTGGTCAATATCAATAATTTTATCAAGGTTTTCAAACCCTAAAATCTCGTCCACGCCTTGAGGTTTAGGTTTATTTTTGCGCAGCTTATGAATAGCGTATTCATAAACCAAATCCTGCATAAGCGTTGACTTACCCGAACCTGAAACACCTGTTAGTACAACAATTTTCCCAAGCGGAATATCTAAATCCACGTTTTTAAGGTTGTTTAAATGAGCATTTCTTATCTGTAAGAAATTACCGTTACCTTCACGAACAGTTTTCGGAACAGGAATATTATACTCACCGCTTAAATATTTACCTGTAATAGACTCGGGGGCAGCCATAATATCTTCAACTCCGCCTTGAGCAATAACATTACCGCCGTTTACACCCGCTTTTGGCCCGATATCTACTACATAATCCGCATTCCTGATTGTATCCTCATCGTGCTCAACAACAATAAGTGAGTTTCCCATATTGCGAAGTTTCAGAAGTGTTTTAATCAATCTATCATTATCTCTCTGGTGCAAACCGATTGAAGGCTCGTCCAACACATAAAGAACACCTGAAAGTCCGCTTCCTATTTGGGTTGCCAATCTAATACGCTGTGCTTCGCCACCTGAAAGTGTTCCTGCAGTTCTTGCAAGATTTAAGTATGACAAACCTACGTCAAGCAAAAATTTAAGTCTTGCACGAATTTCATCAAGAATTTGTTTCCCGATTTTGAGTTGAAAATCTGTTAGAGTTAAATAAAGTTCAGATACAAACTCATAAGCCTTATCAATCGACATTAAACAAAATTCATGAATATTTTTGCCATTTATTCTAACAGCAAGCGGAAACGGTTTAAGCCTTGCACCACCGCATTTTTCACACGGAGTAGTAACCATATATTTTTCAATTTCGGCTTTCCAGTATTCGCTATCAACATTATAATGTTTCATCAAAAATGGAATAACACCGATAAATTTTTGCAAAGTCGTACGATAACGCTTACTTCCAAATTCACGAATACGCATTTGAATCCGCTCGTCTGAACCGTATAAAATAATCTTTTGATGTTCTTCCGGCAAATCCTGAAATGGAATGTTCAAATCAATTTTATATTCAGCACTAACCGCATTAATAACATCATCATAGTACCCTGTAGAAGACTTACTCCAGGGGTAAATTGCCCCATCTTTTATCGATTTACCCCTATCAGGGACAACTAAATCAGGGTCGATTTTAAAATCTACACCAATACCACCGCACTTATCACAAGCACCGTAAGGCGCATTAAAAGAAAAAATACGCGGAGAAAGTTCTTCAAAACTGAGGTTACAATCAGGACAAGCAAGTTTTTCACTATAAATTAATTCCTCGCCACCAATTACATCAATCAGAGTAATCCCATCTGCTTTTTGAAGCGCAATCTGAACACTATCGGCAATCCTTGATTTAGCCTCAGGCTTAACCACAACACGGTCAACAACAACAGAGATTGTATGAGCTTTTGTCTTAGCAAGCTTAACCTCATCTTCATCAAGGTTATAAATCTCTCCATCAACTTTTACTCGTACAAAACCTTCCTGCTTAAGTTCTTCAAAAAGAGACTGAAACTCACCTTTTTTACCCTTAACAAGCGGAGCAAGAATCTGAATTTTTGTTCCTTCCGGTAAATTTAAAATACTGCCGACTATCTCATCGATTGTCTGAGGTTTAATAGGTTGTCCGCATTTAGGGCAATAAGGAGTACCTACTCTTGCATACAAAAGTCTTAAATAATCATAAATCTCAGTAACAGTGCCGACAGTTGAGCGCGGGTTATTACTGGTCGATTTCTGGTCGATAGAAATTGCAGGTGTAAGCCCGTCAATATAATCTACATCCGGTTTATCCATTTGTCCCAAAAACTGGCGCGCGTAGGTAGAAAGGCTCTCTATATAACGTCTCTGACCTTCTGCAAATATTGTATCAAATGCTAAGGAACTTTTTCCGGAACCTGAAACCCCTGTAAAAACTACAAGCTGGTTTTTAGGTATTTCCAAAGATACATTTTTGAGGTTATGTTCCCTCGCTCCCTTAATTGTAATTTTCTCTGTCATAATCTGATTATAATGCAAGGGAGAAAATTATTCCAATTACAAAAAATAATGTGAAATAAATCATTAAATTTCTTGATTGATACATACGCATCATAAAACCTGCTTCACCTCGTTCAACAAGTTTATCAAAATTCTCCATCGGAACATGATACCATTTTCTTGGCGGAACATTATCAGGATTGCAAGCAAATTCACTCATTGAAGAATACAAATCTACAGCAAGAGGAATTGTTAAATATACAAGAAAAATCTGCCAATCAACAATATTAAAAATACAAAGCACAATTGGCGCAATATAAGCAAGAATCAAAAATATTTTGAGAACAATCAAAGAATCCAAAGGAGAGTCAAAAAGATTAGCAACAGTTTTTTTACCCTCATTACAGTCATATTCATAATCCATAACCGTATGAATATATAGTAAAACTATTGTCATTATCATAGTAGGAATCGAAAGAAGAAAAACGCTTTTTGAATACGTGCCTGTCATAACATAATAAACCCCGCCAAAAAGCAAAGGCCCGTAAGCAAGCCCTACTGCTAATTCAGACAAGCAAATTCTCGAAATAAATGGATAAATTAAAGCAATTGCTGCTCCGCCCGCCATAAAATACAAGATTCCATTTCCGCATTTTAAATATAAAAATATCCCGATTAATAATGCAGCTAAAAAGTATCCCCCCGAAATTAACAAAATATCAGACTCTTTCATAACCCCGTTAATAAGATAACGACATTTTGTTTTCTGAGAATTTTTTAAATATTCTGCTTTATCAAAATCAACCTGTTTGATTAAAAATTTGTAATCAAAATAATCATCCACAAGATTAGTTCCTAAATGCACAAGACAAATGCCGATTAATGCAAGAATCCCATACCAGCAGTTACCCGAATCAATAATTGCATAAGTAAAAATTGCTAACCACGATAAAATTGACATCGGCAAAGAAAAAATTCTTGAACATTCCATTACTTGTATTGTTTTTTGAAGCATTTGAAACTCTCCTTATTCAATAATCCTAGCAAAAAGGGGTAAATAAAGCTAGTAGGCTAAACGTCCATCTGGTCCGCATGTTGAAAAAGGGGTAAATAAAGCTAGTAGGATATTCAGCCCAATAATTTGAAATTTCCCCCCTTTTACACTAAAATCTAATTATGAAAAGAATAGCTTTATTATTGGTTTTATTTTTAACTGTTAACAGTTCTTTTGCAAACGAAGAACTCTCAAAGCAGGCAACAGCATTTTACAGCGACAATAATCACCTTAAAACAATGGATTTATTACTTCAGATTGATGAAAACGAAAGAACTGCTCAAGACTGGCTTCTTTTAGGCAATCTGCTTGATGAAAAAGGCGAAAAAGATAATGCAATCTTTATGTACCAAAAAGCCATTAATACTGATAAAAAGTATTATAAATCTTATTACAATCTTGCTAATCTTTATCTGGCAGATGAACGCTATAATATGGCGGTTGAAAACTATAAAAAAGCAATTTCTTTAAACAAAGAAAACCCTTATGTTTATTACAATTTAGGCTGTGCTTATTTAAAATTAGGCGAAGTTAAAAAAGCCCGTTCAGCATTCCAGCAAGCTGTAACTTTAAAAAACGATGTTGCAGAATTTCATTACAATCTTGCATACACTTATAAAAGCTTAAATAAACCTAAAATGGCACAAATTTATTTGGATAACTATAACAAACTAAACGAGGGTTAGATTATTTTCTTTACCCGAAGTCATTTCTCTAAGCTCAGAGATTCTTTGACGTGCAAAAAGCGCGTCTTCTGAGAATTGTTTAAGTCCCAAAAACTTTTTATAGTATCTGATAGCATCTCCAAAACGGGATAATTTATCAAAGCTCATTGCAATACCTAAATAAGCCTTATAATAATCAGGGTTGCGTTTGATTAATTGGAAAAAAGTTTTGGAAGCTTCCAAAAATTCGCCCATACCCATTAACATTGCGCCTTTATTATAATAAGCTTTCAAAAATTCAGGATTAGTTTCAATAAGTTTGTTATAAATCATTAATGATAAATCTGTTTCTTCAACAAGTTCATGT
>CAMTNN010000085.1 GCA_947073895.1 uncultured cyanobacterium | reverse complement strand
TATATTCCAGTATAATCTCTTTTTTTGTTTTTACCTTAATAGGCGGTTTCTTTTTCTGAAAAAATAACAACTATTTACCTCTCAATATATCAAAAATATTCTTGTGTTTTTCTTCTGCTGAATCAGCAGGTTTAATTCCTAAAATTGATTCTAAATCTGTTTTTAATGTAGTTAAATCTTCGTATTTTTTAAGCATTCCATCCATACATATTGAAACATCACCGGTTTCTTCCGAAACCACAAGACAAGCTGCATCAGAAACTTCTGACATACCAAGAGCTGCTCTGTGACGTGTTCCGTATTTCCAACTAAGCTTAGGGTCTTCTGTTAACGGTAACAATACACCCGCAGAATGAATTTTGTTACCGTCAATAACCATAGCACCATCGTGAAGCGGAGTATTCGGATGGAATATTGTCAAAATCAACTCTGCTGAAACCTTAGCATCAATTACTGTTCCAACATCGGAATAAATAATTGTGCTTAAAGCTTTTTTAAATACAATTAAAGCACCCGTTTTTGTTTTAGTTAAGTATTTAACAGCCTCAATAACTTCTTTAATCAAATCAACATCTTCTTCTGTTGCTTCTTTATAAGTGCCACAGGAGAAGAATGTTCTCTTGATAAACCCCGGCTGTCCGAGATAACCGAGAAAACGTCTTAATTCCGGCTGAAATATAACAATCAAGCTCAATGCAATAAGGGTTACAAGAGACTTGAAGAAAACTCCTATGATTCTTAAATCAATAAGAATAAGAATTTCACTAAAAATCCAGGCAAACACAAGGATAAACAATCCTTTTACAAGATTTTCCGACTGGGTGTTTTTAATAAACTTACGATAGAAAACAAAAAGAATAAGCCCGATAAAACAAATTTCAAGGATATTTACCCAGTTCAGCGAGCGCTGGAGCGGGCTTAAAACGCTTTGAATAAGAGCAATCAGACCTTCTATCATCTTCTTAACCTATCGGGAATGTTTTCTTTGTACACTAAATCTTCAAGAGACTCTCTATTTACTATCATATCAGATTGTGAATTATTTACAAGTACCATTGCAGGTTTTTCTACACGATTATAATTTGAAGCCATCGAGTAATTATAAGCACCTGTATTGTAAACACAAAGTATATCACCGCTTTCAAGTTTTGGAAGAGTAATATTTTCTATTAAAATATCACCGCTTTCGCAATAACGTCCGGCAATCGTCACAGTTTCTTTTTCGCGGGTTAAAGCATTTCCGTTTACAACTTCTGCCGTGTATTTTGCCTGATACATAGCAGGACGCGGATTGTCAGCCATTCCACCATCGATTGCAACATATTTTC
This sequence comes from uncultured cyanobacterium, assembly GCA_947073895.1. Classification (GTDB taxonomy): domain Bacteria; phylum Cyanobacteriota; class Vampirovibrionia; order Gastranaerophilales; family Gastranaerophilaceae; genus CAG-196. The sequence continues at coordinate 5,323 of CAMTNN010000085.1, read as the reverse complement.
TGCCGTTTGGAACTTGTTTTGAACTTCCGACAGTATAAAGAGTCACCCCTGATGTTGAAATAACACTTCTTCCAGGCTCGATATAAATCGTAAGCTCTTTAGGAGCTGATTTTAGGGCTTCTGCAAGCTCTTCAACAGAAGGCGGACAATCTTGTTCTGTGTATTTTACGCCCAAACCACCGCCAATATTCAACTCTTTTAAATCAAGACCGTGTACTTGGCGAATACGATTCAACTCTGCAACAAGAGTATCAACTTCGTCTTTATAGCTTTGAAGCTCAAAAATCTGAGAGCCGATATGAGCGTGCAAACCGCGCAATGTAAGATTTTTATATGCTTTAACAAGGTTAATAATTTCGTCTAATTGAGATAAATCGAATCCGAATTTTGAATCAATTTGACCTGTTTGAATATATTCATGAGTATGACATTCAATTCCTGGAGTAATTCTAAGCAAAATATCAACATTTACCCCTTTTTCCTCTGAAATTTGGTTAAGAAGTTCAGCTTCATAGAAATTATCGACAGAAAATCTTCCGACCTTTAAATCAATTGCAAGTTCAATTTCACAGTGGGATTTATTACTCCCGTTAAACAAGACTTTTGACATATCAGCACCCGCTTTGTGCACGGTATAAATCTCACCTGCTGATACAGTATCAAACCCAAAACCTTCTGATGCAATGATTGCAGAGGTAGCGAGTGAACAAAGAGCTTTTGAAGCATACATCATCTTGATATTAGGATAATCTTTAAACGCATTTTTATACTCACGGCAAATTCCGCGCAAAGTAGCTTCATCAATAACATAAAGAGGCGTTCCATAAGTCTTGGCAAGTTCAACCAAATCACACCCGCCAATAGTTAAGTTTCCCTTATATTCGGTAGTAATCGGTTTAATTGATTGGTTAATGCTCATTTAGCCCCCTTTTAGGGATATTTTAACAAAAAAGGGAGAGAGTTACAAGGGGAGAAGATTAGAAATTGCTTCGTCAGTAATCGCCTCAAATTCATTTTTTATTGAATCAACCTCATCTTTAATCCGGTCAACAACCATTGCAATATTACTAACCTCATCATTCTCAGCCTGTACATCGCAATATACACTAAGGACTTCTAAAATACAACGCAAGCCCAAAAGTTTAGCGGAAACTTCCTGAATATCTGTAAAATAGTTTTTGATTTGTTCGTTATCCATATGTTTATTTTAACACACTTGCACTTATAAAATCAAGTGCAATTATGGCGTATATTATTTTATTCAAAATGCACTTAATATAATAAGTGAAGGAAATGCAAAATGTTTAAAATTGAAAAACCAGAAATGATTAACAAAACATTTAGAATACCTGCCGAACTTGTTCAACAAATGCAACAAGTAGCTAAGGATAAAGGCGTTTCTCTTAACAAGCTTGTTGTTCAATGTTGCGAATATGCACTTAAACATCTTGAAGAATAACCTTGACAAATATACTAACATCGTAAATAATATAAACAGGGAAAAGGCTCTAAGAGCCTCGAAATCTTAGAACCTTTCTTAACTTCCCTACAAGATGATTTTTAGCGCTATGATTATCACTAAGATAAGCCATAGCGTTTCTTCTGTTATGAAGAATAACATTCACCAAATATCCTTCAAACAGTTGATAACAAAAGACAAAAAATATATAATAATGATAGTGAGGATAACTGGGGAGATTAGGGTCTCATGTTCAACAACATTAACGACAACAACAAAGATTTTTTATACAACTCTCAGCTTGAAAAACAGAGCAACATAATCAACTTGGCTTCTGTTAAAGCCAATATGAACAAATCGCTCTTCAACAAGAGTATGAATCCATATGTTGACAAAACAGAGATTTCCGCTAACGCACTCGAGCTTTTCCAAAAAGATTTAGACATCAACAAGTTTAATAAAATCGCAATGAGCGATTCCGAGGACTTTTCTCACATTGAAAAAATGAAAGAATTATTCAAAGACGGTGTTGTTGATGTATTTGAAGATGATGTTCTGTCACAACTTGTAACAAATTCTAAACTTTGGGATGATTTAGAGCTGTAAATATGCTAGAATACAGCTATGGCAAATTCTGATTATTATATTCAGGATAATTCCGACATAGAAGATAAGAAGATGGAGACTGCAAAAGCACTGTATATTGCTGGAAACTACACCGGTGCTTTGAGACTCTACCTTGATATGGTAAACACAAGTTACTCGTACAAACTTTATTATGAAATCGGACGATGCTACTACAAATTAAATGACATTGATAATGCCGAACTTTACTTTACCCGCTCAGTTGCTCTGGAACAGCGTAAAAATCCATCATACAGTTTTTTAGGAAATATTTTTCACAAACGCGACAATATTGAAAAAGCTATTGAAAACTGGGCTCTGGCATTTTCATTCAAACCTGACGACGAAGCTGTGTGCCTGAATCTTGCAACATCATATTTTTCCAAAGATATGAAATTTCAGTCAATTTTCTTTTATGAAAAATACCTGAAATACGCAAAAAATAAAACTTCACCATATTATTTGGAAATAAAAAAAACAATCGAAGAATTCAAAAAATACAACAGTGAATTTTATCAAAAAGCACAACGCGCAAATTCAGCACTAGATAGAGATACCGCCATACAAGCTCTGGAAGTTGCAATAAAAAATTATCCGTTGAATTTTGATACAAACTACCAGCTGGGAAAACTTTATTTTGAAAAAAAAGAATACCTAAAAGCTTCAATGTACCTTAAACAAGCATACTGCATTGATAACAAATCACTTGACACACTTGAGTTGCTGTCCAATGTTATGATAAACTTAGGAGATTTCACAGGCGCATATTGTGTTATGAAAAGAGTTCTTCCACTTGTAATGAGCAATCAAAAAGTGTATTTAGAAATTATTCAAACTATCAAACCGCTTGAAGAAAGCTTTGATAAACTAAGCATTGACGGGCATCGCGAATGGGCAGAAAAATATTACAACTACAACAACTACCACTTCGCTCTGTTTGAGTACGAAAACTGCTTAATTATGAACAAATCCGGAAACATTGATTACAGCAGTATTGTATATGAGCTAAAATCATTTATAAACCCTGAAGAAAGAATTGTAAAATCATGTTTTGAAAAAGGCGCTTATTGTTACTCAAACGGAGACCACAGACAGGCAAACAAATATTTTTCCAAAATTATGGTTTTAACTCAGGAAAATTCACCGGAATATAGATTAGCAAAATCAAGAATAGTAAATGTTTAAGAAATTAAAAAAGTTTTTTTATCTGCATATTCTGAAAAAGAAATACTACCGAGTCGGACACTGTCTCGGTTGCGGAAGATGCTGCAGAAAAATCTACGTAAAACACAAAGGCGTAATAAAAACAGAAGAAGAATTTGCAAAATTACAAAAACTCCATCCGTTTTATACTTACTTAAAAATCATAGACAAAGACGAAACAGGACTTGTATTTGAATGCACGAATTTAGACAAAGAAACAAACAAATGTAAAATCCACAAAAAGCGCCCCGGAATTTGCAGAAGATATCCGCAGGAAGAACTATTTGCAATGGGCGGTACTCTGGCTGAGCATTGCGGATACAGACTTGAGCCGATTGAATCGTTTGAAGAAGTTTTTGAAAAAATTTCAAAGAAAAAGGGGTAAATATAAGTGAGATAGACTATCGTCGAGCCTCCCCTTTACATTTACCCCCTTTTTCAACAGGTGGAGTAGATTATCGTTGGAAATACCCTTTACATTTACCCCCTTTTGAGCAATAATTTCGTTATAAATAGAAAGGGATTAAACTATGACAGAAGTTAGAGTAAGAATAGCACCTTCACCAAGCGGAAACCTCCATGTTGGTACAGCAAGGACAGCTTTATTCAATTATTTGTTTGCTAAAAAAAATAACGGTAAATTTATTTTAAGAATCGAAGATACCGATGCAGATAGAACAAGCCAGGAATATGTTGATAATATTTTTGACTCATTGAAAGCCCTAGGACTTAACTGGGATGAAGGCCCGGATGTAGGCGGAGAATACGGCCCTTACACACAATCAGAAAGATTCGATATTTATCCAAAATATATTCAAGAACTACTCGATAAAGGTTTTGCTTACGAATGTTTCTGCACACCGGAAGAACTTGAAGCAGAAAAAGAAGAAGCAACAGCTAATAAAAAAGCTTACGTTTACTCTAGAAAATGCGAAAACTTAACAGAAGAAGAAAAAGCTAAGCTTAGAGCAGAAGGAAGAAAACCTGCTATCAGATTTAACGTAGCAAAAGCTCAAAAAGCATTCCATGATTCTTCAATATTAGAATTCGAAGACCTTGTAAAAGGCAAACTTCACGTTGATACAAACCTTATCGGCGACTTTGTAATAATGAAATCAAACGGTGCGCCAACATACAACTATGCTGTTGTTATCGATGACGCGCTAATGAAGATTTCTCACGTAATCAGAGGTGAAGATCATATTTCTAACACTTACAAACAAATCCTTATCTTTGAAGCTTTAGGATTTGAAGTTCCAAGATTCGGTCACTTAGGTATGATTCTTGCACCTGACAGAAGTAAATTATCAAAACGTCACGGCGCAACTGCTGTAAGCGATTTTGTTAAACAAGGTTACTTAACAGACGCTCTTATCAACTTTGTAGCATTGTTAGGCTGGGCTCCTTCCGACGGTGAAGAGATTAAACCTGTTGAAAAGATTGCTGAAGATTTCAGAATCGGTGAAATTTCATCTTCTAACTCTATCTTTGAATACGATAAGTTAAAATGGATGAACAGCCATTATATCAAAATGGTTTGAATTCACGAATTGAAAGAAAGATGGAAACCGTATTTGACAAAATATGATTTGACTGAATTGACTGACGAGCAATACACTCGTATGGTTGAAATAACTTACGAACCGTTAACATTATTGTCAGATATCACTGATGCCGTTCCTTATTTCTTTGGTGAAGGTGTTGAATTGGACGAGAAAGCAAAAGAAACATTAGAAACTGAAGTTTCTCAAGATGTTTTGAAAACTTTTGTTGACATTTGTCTTAAGAAGTGGTAAAAATGTACTATATGAATAATGAAGCTTGATAGAGGCGCGGATTTCATCAGTATCCGGAAACGACAGTCGGGGCGGCTGTTTCCGGGGAAAGGGGAAGCCGCCGAAGAGACGTTATCCCCCATATATCGTTTCTGGGACGTATGCAGAATATGCTGCGGACTGTCACAAGAGTGGAGCGCTATCGTAGTGTAATGAATATATTCCATATACTATCGGTTTGATGGATATAAGGATGCGGATT
>CAMTNN010000084.1 GCA_947073895.1 uncultured cyanobacterium | reverse complement strand
TAATTTACAATCATACTATGATTATATCACAGTATATTTTATAGAATAACATTCAATTTATAAAAGTTAATATTCATACTAGTATGAATACATTGGGGACTTTTATGGAAGATACTTTAAGAATATTAGGCAGAAGAATTGCAGATTTAAGAAATAAAAATAACCTCACTCAAGAAAAGTTGGCAGAAATAACAGGATATACAACTAATCACATTGCAAAGTTGGAATCAGCGAGAACAAAGCCATCTTTTGAATTATTGGTAAGTATTTCCAAAGCATTTAATATTGAAATAAAAGAATTATTTAATTTTGATGAATATCAACAAGCAAAATATATACAATTTGAATTTAATCGCAAGCTAAAAAATCTTGATATTAAGAAATTAAAATTGTTGTATAAAATAATGATGTCAATTTTGTCATAATGAAATATTAATTTTTTGTTTATTTTTTCAGCTTTCTTAAAAAATAGTGTTTTAATGATAATGTTAGGAAAAAATTAAGAAAGGATGTTATAAAAATGGCAAAGACAATTGGTATTGACTTAGGTACAACAAACTCAGTTGTAGCAGTTATGGAAGGTGGTAAACCAACCGTTATCGCTAACGCAGAAGGTATGAGAACAACTCCTTCTATCGTTGGTTTTTCAAAAACAGGCGAAAGATTAGTAGGTCAGCTTGCAAAACGTCAGGCAATCCTTAACCCTGATAAAACAATCGCGTCTATTAAAAGACATATGGGCGACGATTACAAAAAGAATATTGACGGAAAAGATTACACTCCTCAAGAAATTTCAGCAATGATTTTGAGAAAACTTGCAGACGATGCTTCTTCATACTTGGGTGAAAAAGTTACTTCTGCTGTAATCACAGTTCCTGCTTACTTTAATGACGCTCAAAGACAAGCAACAAAAGACGCAGGTAAAATTGCAGGTCTTGAAGTTCTTCGTATCGTTAACGAACCAACTGCAGCTGCTCTTGCTTACGGTTTAGAAAAAGATAAACCTGAAAAAGTTCTTGTATTTGACTTAGGTGGTGGTACATTCGACGTATCAATCCTTGAAATCGGTGACGGTGTTCACGAAGTTCTTTCAACTTCAGGTGATACAAGACTTGGTGGTGACGACTTCGATAAAAAAATCATCGACTGGATTTGTGAAGAATTCAAAAAACAAGAAGGCATGGACTTAACTAACGATAAACAAGCTATGCAGCGTATTAAAGAAGCAGCTGAAAAAGCTAAATGTGAACTTTCTTCAGTTGTTGAAACTTCAATCAGCTTACCATACATCACAGCTGATGCTAACGGCCCTAAACACTTAGAATTATCTTTAACAAGAGCTAAGTTTGAAGACCTTTCTCACGATTTGTTAGAAAGATGTAAAAAACCGGTTGAACAAGCATTATCAGATGCCGGCTTAAGCAAAAACGAAGTTGACGAAGTAGTTCTTGTTGGTGGTTCAACTCGTATTCCTGCTGTTCAACAACTTGTAAAAGATTATACAGGTAAAGAACCTAACCAATCAGTTAACCCTGATGAAGTTGTTGCAGTTGGTGCAGCTGTTCAAGCAGGTGTTTTAGCCGGTGAAGTTAAAGATATCGTATTGTTAGACGTTACTCCGTTGACTCTTGGTATCGAAACTTTAGGTGGTGTTATGACTCCTTTAGTTCCTCGTAACACTACAATTCCTGTTTCTAAATCACAAGTTTTCTCAACAGCAGAAAACAACCAAACTGCAGTAGATATCAACGTTCTTCAAGGTGAAAGACCAATGTCTTCTGATAACAAATCATTAGGTATGTTCAGACTTGAAGGTATCGCTCCTGCAATGCGCGGCATTCCTCAAATCGAAGTTACATTTGATATCGACGCAAACGGTATTGTAAATGTTTCTGCTAAAGATAAAGCTACAAACAAAGAACAAAAAATCACAATTACAAACTCATCTAACTTATCTGAACAAGATATCGACAAGATGGTTAAAGAAGCAGAAGCTAATGCTCAAGAAGATAAGAAGAAAAAAGAAGAAGCAGAAGTTAAAAACAACGCTAACTCACTAATTGCATCTTCTGAAAGAATCGTTAAAGATTTTGAAGGCAAAATTTCAGAAGAAGACTTGAAGAAATTGAACGAACAAAAAGAAGCTCTTCAAAAAGCATTAGATGAAAACAAATCTGCTGATGAATTGAAAAAGTTATCAGAAGAATTACAGCAAACAATGTTTGCAATTTCACAAAAAGCTTATGAAGCTGTTCAAAAAGACGGTGAAGCTGTAAACTCTGACAACGCTTCAACATCTTCTGAAAACAAAGATGATGATGTAATCGACGCAGAATACACTAAGGAATAGTTACTTTTTCTTTGCTAAAAAAGAAAAAGTAACCAAAAAGAAAAGAACACATTGTCGGATGGCAACAGTAATACTACAAGTATAAATTCAAGCGACAAGCCATCCTCTCAAGTGGGATTATTGGTTATAATTAAAAACAATAAGAAGCAAGGTACATTAATTATGTACCTTGCTTTTTTTATGTTAAAATCTAATTAAAAGTTAAATAAATGAGGTTTAGACATGGAAGATTTAAGAGAAAAATATGAAGTAGTTATCGGGCTTGAAGTTCATGCTCAATTGAAAACAAAATCAAAGATTTTCGCGCCTGATTCAACAGAATTCGGTAACGAACAAAATACACAAATCAGCCCTATTACTTTAGGTATGCCGGGTGTTTTGCCTGTATTGAACAAAGAATGTGTTAATATGGGGATTTTATTAGGTCTTGCACTTAATTGCGAAATCCCTGCAAGATGTAAATTTGATAGAAAACAATACTTCTATCCGGATCTTCCAAAAGGATATCAAATTTCTCAATATGATGAGCCAATCTGCTTAAACGGTCATATTGATGTTAAAGGTAAAAGAATCGGTATTACACGTGCTCACTTAGAAGAAGATGCAGGTAAACTTGTTCACGCCGGTGCTGCAGGTATTAACGGTTCAACTTATTCACTTGTTGACTTGAACAGAGCAGGAACTCCGCTTCTTGAAATCGTATCAGAACCTGATATGCGCTCATCAGAAGAAGCTCGTAACTATATGGAAGAACTTCGTAACATCGTAAGATACTTAGGTGTTTGTGATGGTAACCTTGAAGAAGGTTCAATGAGATGTGACGCTAATATTTCTATTATGCCAAAAGGTTCAAAAGAATTCGGAACTCGTGCAGAAATCAAAAACGTAAACAGTTTCTCCGCTCTTCAAAGAGCAATCGAATACGAAATTGACCGTCAAATCGAAATCGTTGAAGAAGGCGGAAAAGTTATTCAGGAAACTCGTTTGTGGGACGACAATTTAAGAGAAACCCGCTCAATGAGAGGAAAAGAAGATGCTCATGATTACAGATACTTCCCTGAACCTGATTTAATGCCTTTAGAAATTTCTCGAGAATGGGTTGAAGAAATCAGAGCAAAAATGCCTGAACTTCCACAAGCTAAACGTGAAAGATATATGAGTTTAGGTTTAAGTGAATACGACGCTTCTGTTATTGTTGAGCAGATGAACTTAGCATTGTTCTTTGATAAAGTTCTAGAATTAGGTGCTAATCCTAAGACTGCTGTTAACTTTATCATGGGCGAAATCGCAGCTTACTTAAAAGAAACTAAGCTTGATATTAATGAAACAAAATTAACAGCAGAAAACCTTGCTGAGTTGATTTCTCTAATCGAAAAAGGAACAATTTCAAATAATATCGGTAAACAAATTCTTGTTGAAGATATGATTGTAAACGGTGAAAAAGCTTCTGCAATCGTTGAAAAGAAAGGCTTAAGCCAAATTTCAGATACAAGCGCAATCAAAGAAATCGTTGAAAAGATTGTTGCAGCTCACCCTAATGAAGTTGAATCATACAAGAATGGTAAAACAAACCTTCTAGGATTCTTCGTTGGTCAGGTAATGAAAGAAACCAAAGGAAGAGCTAATCCGAAAACGGTTAATGAACTTGTTAGAGAGTGTTTAGGATAGATAAATAAAAAAAAGATTAATTTAGGTTGGGCAATTTGCTCAACCTATTTTTATTTGAATTTATTCATATAAATTAATATTGATAATTTCTTCAATAAGCTCATTTTGAATTCTAAGAGTATGTTCTAATGTTGTAAATTCACTAGTGTAATCATTTACCTTACAAGCATCTTTAGTTACAGAAATAAATCCACTGACATCTAGTGCAAGTCTTTCAATTTTTTCAAGCTTTTGTTGTAAGTTTATTGTCATAATTTCTCCTTGTATTCAACTATAATTGAATATTATTCAATTATATGTTATTGTAAATAGTTTGTCAATGGTCTAGTATAGTTGATAATATGACAAATGAAGTTGAACAAATTAGAAAGAAGATTGGTTTAAAGATAAAACTAGAGAGAACTAAACGTGGTTTATCACAAGAGCAGCTTGCTGCTTTAGCTGATTTAAGTAAAACATATGTTAATGCAGTTGAAAATGGAAAAAGTTCTCCTTCTGCTGATACTTTGATAAAAATTGCTAAAGCATTTGAAATTGAATTGGTAGAATTGATTGATATAAATAAATTTGCTTTATAATATACATGTAGGTAAGCTCATGCTTTCTCCGGCACACTTTTTGCTTTTCTTACTAGCTAGTAGTTTTAATATTGACATAAATGTCAATATTACCTCTTCAAAATCTCCAACACTTCCTCAAACACATCTGCCCAATCACCTGCTTTTTTCTGGCGCAATAGTTTTACGCTGTCGTACCAATCGCATTTTGAAAGGTCATCGTGCCATCTCCAGTTAACCTCATAAGGGAGTAATATAATACAAGGCTTACCAAGCGCGCCTGCAAGGTGCGCCAGCGATGTATCGTTACAGATAACCAAATCAAGGTTTTCGATTGCAGCAGCAGTTTGTCCAAAGTCAATCAATTCTGCTCCGATATCCGTAATATCATATTTATCAAGTTTTTTGAGTTCTTCTGAGCCTTCAAATGTCTGGAATGAGTAGAACTTTGTTCCTTCAACTTCAATAAGAGGTGCAAATGCTTCTGTAGGGATTACTCTATCTGTGTCGTAATAAGTATTTCCCTGCCATTTTATACCGATTTTTAGTTTGTCAGTATTAAAATATTTTTCTTTGTATTCTTGTGTTAGTTTTTCGTTTGCTCTCAAGTATCCTTCTGGTGATTCAAAAACAGCTTTATCTTTCAATCCTAAAAGATAAGGTAAGCTCAAAAGCGGAGCATGAACATCGAAATCTAAATCACGCTCAGGAATAAAACCTTCAATTAATTCATCCACACCCAGTCCGCTTTCTTCAAAAAGCGGAATAAGCGGTTTTTGCGGATAGAAAATAATCTTCTTACATCTTTTTTTAAGAAGCGGTAAATAGCGCGCAAACATAATCACATCGCCATAGCCTGCTTCATAGTAAACAAAAATTGTTTTGTCTTTGATATTTTCACCCTGCCAGAGTTTTTCTCTTGAGGCAAGGTTAGGATAAGTTTTATTTTGTAAAGCTATTGCCGTCTCTCTGCAAAGACGGGTTTCAAAATATTTTAAACCTTTGTTATAATTTTTTGCTCTCATTAGAGCGATTGATAAAAAGTATTCGGTATCTTTATCATCAGGTCGAAGTTTTTTACAGATTTTTAGAGCAGAAACTGCGTTTTTACATTGAGCTTCTACACTATAAACATGCGCAAGATTAAACCATGCCTGATATGATGCTGGATTAATTTTTAGAGCTCTGTCATAAAACTCGATTGATTTAAGATTCTTTTTTAAGTTTTTAAATGCAAGAGCAAGATTGAACAGAAGAGCAAAACTTTTCGGATAATTTTTAAGAACAATTTTTTCGCAATCAGCAATTTTTTGATATTGTTCCGCTCTTATACATGCCTGAAAAAAGGTTTCGTAAAAATATTCACACGGATTAATTGAAATAGCTTTTTCCACCCACTCAATTGCGGTTTCAATTTCTCCCTGTTGGAGCTTAAGCACGCCCATAAGATTGCAGACTTCCGCGTTTTCACAATCGAGTTTCAAAGCTTCATTATAAGCGTTTTCAGCATCATCAAGATGTCCGTCCTGATGATTTTTGAATCCGATATTAATAATTTCGTTAATTGTAGGCATATTTTAATAATACAAAAATCTAAATAAAAAAACCTCCTATAAAAAAAGTAGGCAAAAGAAAAGACCTGTTCTCCAACAAGTCTTCTTTTAACCCAAAAATCTCCTACCCAAAAATCTGTTAACTTTCTCAAAATTAAGTAATAATTTTTTAAAATAATTTGTGATAATTTTTCTATCTTTTATTGATTTGTGACTCTCCCGAAGTCTAGTAGCCATCACTCCTTTCCGGTTATGTATATATCATAATCTTTCCATCTTTTTTATCAAGTAAACAATTAGGTAAAAATATTTACAATTGCCCATGCCTCCCATGCCTATTTGGAAAAATTAGAATTTACAAAACTTTACCCCTAAAATAGGTAAATTAGTATTGACATTTATGTTTTAAAAGCAACGCTATTATTTGCAATACCATGACTTGAATTTTCTAAAAAATACGTTATCATGAGGGTAGAAATTATCCCCGCAATTTACAAATTCGGAGACAAAAACAATGTCTTTCGATTTTA
>CAMTNN010000083.1 GCA_947073895.1 uncultured cyanobacterium | reverse complement strand
AATTTCTAAACGAAATATAAATAAAATATTTAAAAAATATTATTCTACAGAAAAAAAATTCAGAAAAATCGGAACAGGCTTAGGTTTGTATTTGTCACAACAAATAGCAAAAGCACATAACGGAGATTTAACAGTAGACAGCGTGGAAGGAGAGTACACCGAATTTTGTATAAAAATTCCGGTTACAAAATATGAGCAAAGTTTTATATAATACAAAATATTTACAACTAAAAAGTACACCATCTAAAAGCGGCAGTGAATGGGTTTATGCTCATAGACCAAATGCAACAGATGTTGTAGTAATTCTTCCGGAAACAGAAGACGAAGTTTTATTTCTTATAGAAGAACGACCTCCGCTACAAGCCGAAAATCACGGCAAATACTCTATTGCAGTTCCAGCCGGACTTGTTGGTGACGAAAGAATGGGTGAAAGCATAGAAACAGCTTTAAAAGCTGAACTTAAAGAAGAAGCAGGACTTGAAGCAGAATGCATTAATATTGTCGCAAATAACGTTGCCAGCTCAGCCGGTTGCGTATCAGAAACAGTTACATTAGCTATTGCAAAAATAAGAAATAAAAATACTGTTTTTAATCCGGTTGACGATGGCGGAGTTATTGTTGACAGAATTTGGGTTAAGAAAAGTAATATTAGAAACTGGCTAAAACAAAGAGAAAATGAAGGGTATATTTTAACAGCCCAGACGTTGGCTGTACTATTTTATTTAGGGGAGAAAATATGATTACAAAAGGTATAAGAGGTGCAATTACGGTTGACGACAACACTCCAGAATCAATTGGAAGCGCAACAATCAAACTACTAAAAGAAATGGTTACACGAAACAAGATTGAGTTAAGTCATATTTCACATGTTATTTTTACCCTAACTCCTGATTTAAACGCGGATTTTCCTGCAAAATATGCAAGAATTAACCTAAAATGGAAAGATGTTGCTATGATGTGTTTTAATGAACTCAGTGTTCCGAACTCTTTACCAAAATGCTTAAGAGTATTAATTGTTATTAATTGCGGAGAAAATTTTGTACCTGAATTTGTTTACCTTGACGGAGCAGAGGTTTTAAGAAAATGAGAATTCTAATCGTTGATGACGTTGAAGGCTGGAGAGAATATCATAAAAAAGTAGTTAAAGAGTTTTTTTCCGATGCTGAAATCATAACAGCAGAATCAGCAAGAGCCGGTTATGATAAGTTATTAGAATTCAATAACAGACCATTTGATATTATTATTACTGACTTGCAGATGGAATCCGATTTTGAACCAAAGTACGCTGGAGAATGGTTTGTAGAACAGATTAAGGGATTTAAAAACTGCTTAAATACAAAAGTTGTTATCATATCCGGAGCACATAATATTCGTTTTATTGCAGAACAGCTTGGCGTTGAATGCATTCCAAAGCCGACGGCTTATAACTTCCCACAATCGTATGAAATATTGTTATAAATCTTAATATTTTGCCCTCCTGATATATTCGATTTACAATAGTGTGGGGAGGAGTCGCTGACTCCAAATCACCTGTGCTCTAATACAAAAGAGCAAGTAGTAAGTTGATTTAAGGAATAAATATGAGAGATTTAAAAAAGTGGGGATTTGCACTTTTCGGACTGTTATTCAGCATATTGCCATCAACAGCCGCAATGTCTTTTCCTAACATTAATATCGGAATGCAGACTGCTAATACTCCGCAAGATTTTACAAACGGATTGCAAATTTTAATCTGGTTAACTATTTTAACCCTTGCGCCGAGTATATTAATTATGACAACCTGTTTTGTACGACTCGTTGTCGTATTATCACTTACAAGACAGGCTATCGGTGCAAGTAACTTACCGCCAAATCAGGTTCTGACAAGCTTAGCATTAATTCTAACCTTTTTTATTATGGCACCTACATTTAATGAAATTAATGAAAAAGCACTGCAGCCATATATGAATAATCAAATTACACAACAAGTAGCTTTAGATAGAGGAATACAGCCTATCAGAACATTTATGTTTAAGCAAACTCACGAAAAAGAACTTGCATTATTTGTTCGTATGGCAAAAATTGAAAAACCAAAGACTAAAGACGATGTACCTACCTATGTATTGCTTCCTGCTTTTATATTAAGCGAGCTTAAAACTGCATTCACAATAGGTTTTGTAGTTTATCTTCCGTTTCTGGTAATTGACATTGTTGTGTCATCAGTACTTGTTTCAATGGGGATGATGTTTTTGCCACCGACAATGATTGCACTGCCGTTCAAGCTCATTATGTTCGTTATGGTTGACGGTTGGTATTTAATTGTACGTTCACTTGTAGAAAGCTTTGTAAAGTAAGGGGTAAATAGGAAAGAAAAATGCAAGATATAGTTATAACTCTTCTACAAAAAATGTTTATTCTAACATTACAAATATCGGTTCCGGTTCTTTTAATAGGGGTTGTTATCGGTTTAATGGTAAGTATTTTCCAAACCGTTACACAAATTCAGGAATCAACATTAACATTTGTACCTAAAATCGTTGGCTGTGTAATCCTTTTAATATTCTTACTTCCGTGGATGTTCAGCGTATTTATTACAACAGTTAACGAATTCATGGCAATGATACCGCAATTAATAGGAGCTATGTAATAAGTGTTCGGGCTTGATGTACTGTTTTCAATAAGCAACATAGTCTTGTTTATGGCAATCATAACAAGATTATCAGGCTTATTTGCATCAGCTCCCTTGTTTTCAACTTATCCAATTCCAAACCAGGTAAAAGTATGGCTGGCAGCTGCGATAGCATTTATTCTATTTCCTATTGTTAACGCCACAACACAATTTGCAATTCCTACATCTGCTCCTGCACTAACAATGATTTTATTTAAAGAATTTTTGGTTGGCTATGCTATCGGGTTTTGTGCAAATATTTTATTTATAGGGGTCGAGCTGGGGGTAAATACATTCGCTATTCAAATGGGTTTATCAGCTGATCAGGCTTTAAATCCGACATCAGGCGGTTCTTCTCCTGTAATCACTCAAGCTTATACATATTTAGCAACAATGATTTTTATAGGTTTGGGAGCACACCAATGGCTATTTTCAGCTATATATAACAGTTTTAAAAGTATGCCCGTCGGTTATACAGTAACCTTTTCGCCACAGATTTTTGAACAAATTCTCGTAGTTACAGGACATGTTTTTTCGGTCGGTTTAGGAATTGCAATTCCTATTTTTAGCGTATTATTTATTACAGACATTCTTTTAGGTTTTACATCTAAAATGATGCCTCAAATGAACATTTTTATGGTATCAATGCCTTTAAAAATATATTTGGGTTTATTATTATCACTAATATTTATGCGCCCTATGGCGGAATATATAGCAGTAATAATAGAACAATTTATGACAAAAATTTCAGGAATATTTTAGGATAATCAATGGGTAACGAAGCAGCAGAAAAAACCGAAGAAGCCACCACCCGACGGCGAACGAAAGAACGCGAAAGGGGTAATGTTGCAAAAAGCAAAGATATGGAATCCGCCATGGTAATGGTCGGAGGCATTGGTCTGCTTGCAGCACTTGCAAAACACATGTTCACATCAATGACAAGCATGATGAAAGAAACTTTTACAAATTTAGATCCAGCCTCAATTGATGCAACAAGTATTATTGGACTGCTTTACCCGTATTTTAGATACTTAGGGATAATTGTAGTTCCGTTCTTGGTGCTTATTGCTATAGTTGCAATCGTAGTCATTAGAATGGATGTCGGTCAGGTTTTTGCATTAGAAAAAGTAAAAATTGATTTAAACAATTTGAGCCCTAAAAGAATGCTCGAAAACGCAAAAAGAATAATTAACCCGTTTCAACCCCGTTCAATGGTAGAATTTGCAAAATCAATACTAAAAATTGTCATAGTTGCAGCTTGCGGTTATTCTGCTGTTAACAGTAGACGCGGTGATTTAATCGGGCTTGTAGGATTAGAGATTCCTGTTGCACTACAAATAGTTGGTTCGATTCTAATTCATATGATTATTAACATGTGTCTGGCAATGCTTATTTTAGGATTTTTGGATAAAAAATATCAAACTTACGAATACGAAAAATCAATCAAAATGACAAAACAAGAAGTTAAAGATGAACACAAAGACACTGAAGGAGATCCAAAAATCAAAGCGCGCATTAAGTCTATCCAGATGCAAATGGCTCGTCAGCGCATGATGTCATCAGTTCCTACAGCAGATGTTGTAGTAACAAACCCTACTCACTACGCCGTTGCAATAAAATACGACAAAACAAAAGCTCCTGCTCCTATTGTTATTGCAAAAGGGGTAGATTATCTAGCATTCCAAATTAGAGAAATCGCAAAAGACAACAATGTCCCAATTGTTGAAAACAGACCTATTGCAAGAGCCTTATACAATAATGTTCCTGTTGACGGAATGATACCGTCAGATTTATATGTTGCTGTTGCAGAAATATTAGCATTTGTTTATAATTCTAAACATAATAATGAGTAGTTACTCCTCGTAGCTCAGCCGGATAGAGCGCAGGTCTCCGAAGCCTGAGATCGCGGGTTCGAATCCCGCCGAGGAGGTGCTACGCACATAGATATTCAGGCGGAGCACAAAAGCTAAGACTACAAGCTTGCATAAATATTACAGGTGCTCTTTTTGAACGGACTACTAAATGGTTCAAGTTGGTTGGATGCATTTACTTGTACTTTTACTCCAAAATGTGATATAATAAACATATCTAAAAGCTTTATAGGATAGTTGCAGTGGGATTTTTCGATAATATAAGAAAAATTAAAGACGAAATAGATAGAGTTGAATCAAGTGTTTACACTGGCAAACAGTCTTTGATGGAAGTCTATGAACGCAATGTCAAACTGGAAGCTGAAATTGCTGCCAGAACAAAAGAGCTTGATACTGCGAATCGCCAAATGCTAACATTACAGCACATTTGGGACATGATGAACTCGTCAAAACCTTTATCTAGTGTACTTAATGCCATTGTAAACAGTCTTCAAGGTGAACTTGGCTATCTTCACAGTTGTATTGCAAAACGACTTGTAGATAAAGACGGTATTTATCTACAACTGGTTGCATGCTCCGGAGAATTATTCGGAAATAGTTTTTTGGAAAGATTTAATTGTGATCCTTGTGATTTAAGATTAAAATTCCCTGATATTGAAGAGTTATCAAATACAATTGAACATAATCGTATCTATCATTCAAAAGATATTTTAAGCTTAATAAGAAGTGTTGTTCCAGATGTATCAGAAGAGTTTGTCAAAGATTTGGCAAAAACTACTAATACAAAGTCTTATGTACTGGTTCCACTATCTTATAAACATTCACATTTTGGTTCTCTTTTAGTATTTTCTTCCAGAGAAGAAGCCACTGAAAACGAATTAAATTTCTTAAATCTTTTTGCGAAACAAATTGAACTTGCGATTACTATTGCTGACTTATTCCAAGCTGTAAAAGAACAAGCTATAACTGATGGTATGACAGGATTATTTAACAGAAGATATTTTGAAGAATTTATTAAAAAGGAAGCCATTCGTGCAAACCGTCAAAACCAGAAATTTACAGTAATAGGGCTTGATTTAGACCACTTAAAAAGAATTAACGACAAATATGGCCATAACTATGGTGATATTGCTATTAAAGCAATTGCAGAAGTTTTAAAAAGCAGCTGTCGTTCAATTGATATAGCAGCCAGAATGGGCGGAGAAGAGTTTAATGTAATTCTTCCTGGCGTAGATTCTCAAGGTGGTCTGATATTTGCAGAACGTATAAGAAAAACAATAGAAGCAATTCAACTCGAAAAAATAGGAAATATTACAGCCAGTATCGGTGTTGGAACATATTTTGAGCATTCGGAAGATATTGATGAACTACTTGAGCTTGTTGATAATGCAATGTATTCATCAAAACGAAACGGAAGAAACAGAGTTACATTAGCTACACCTATAACAGAAATATCATGGCAAGAGGTTGCGTTCTCAACATTTGTTGACATACTTTCAAAACACAGAATTCCAATTGACTCAAATACTTCAAAACTTTTAGATACTAAACTTAATGAAATGAGTATTAATAATGACATAGTTTATCAGGTATCAGACGAGCTTGTCTCAACATACAACCCTGAACACGAAGCCGGAGGTACTAAACGCAAAGTTATATTAGCTACATTGCTTGCAAAACGTTTTGATTTGCCAAAAGAAAGTATAGATAAACTTAAAATTGCAATTCTTTTATATGATATAGGAAACACAATGCTTCCAAAAGAACTGCTTTCTAAAAAAGAACCATTGAGCGAAGAAGACAAGGTTTCAATAAAACAACACCCAATTATTGCTGCAAGGGAAATCTTACAACCAATAAGCAGAGTTAATGATATTATTCCAATTATTGAAAAACACCACGAAAACTGGAACGGCACAGGTTACCCTGCTAACATTTCAGGAGAAGAAATCCCTATAGAATCTCAAATAATTTTAATAATAGACTCCTATTTTGCATTAATGGAAAAACGTCCTTATAGGGATGCTTTGACTAAAGACGAAGCGATTAGAACTATTATGGACGAATCAAACAGTAAATGGAGTGACAAACTTGCCACAGAATTTGTCGAAATTGTCAAAGAGGATATATGATAGAGCTTTTAATACTACATGAATTAAATAAAAAAGTTTTGACAATGTATGGTATATCCAAAGAAATCCGTCTTGAATTTTCAGTTTTAACAACCCCAAGTTACGGAACAATCAAACCAGCTTTGAGCAGACTTGAAAAATC
>CAMTNN010000082.1 GCA_947073895.1 uncultured cyanobacterium | reverse complement strand
GATCGGAAGAGCACACGTCTGACTGGAGTTCAGACGTGTGCTCTTCCGAACTCATTTTCTAAGAAGTAGTATATAGCGCCAATTAAACTATCACCGTTAACAAACATATACAACAAAGTATTGTCACGAATAAATTCAAAAGAATTGGAATCTGAAATTTTATTCTGGTTATTTTCATATAATTTTTTTAGTTCTTCCTCGTATTTTTTAAACTCCGGATTAACAGGAATATAAACTTTTATCATAAAACCTACCTACAAACTTAAATTTTTGCTTCACTAACTCCTTCTATAATATTAATCTGCGGAGAAGTATCTTCATAAATATCCTCATCCAACCCAAGAGCAAGACGTTGTCCTTTTTGAACTTTTATTATTGAAGAAATTAAAAAATCAAATGTTGCAATAGAATTTTTCGGCATTTCCAAAAACTCTATATCAGCCTTTGTAAGCTCTCTTGAATATTCATCTAACACAAATCCAAGAATTTCCAGAACTTTATCATAGTATTCAATATGTTTTTTATTAACCTCTTGTTTTTTTAAGTTAATATCTTTTTCCGATTTTTTAGACATATAATTTCCTTTACCATCATCTAAAAGGAAACGGGGCGCGAGGAGTAGTGTATCGAGAGAAAGGTGAAACAAATGCGCCCCATAAAATAGATGAAATAGAGATTTTTAAGCTGTTTTAATCAATTCTTTATTCCCGTAAAAATCACAGGCATACTGTTTAATCTTTTCTTTGCCATTAATTTTTACAGATTTATTTACCCCATATCTCCAACCGAAAGGTTTTGATTTGAGTTTTTGATAATTACATTCTTTCATTGAATAAACAATATCGTCTTTATACTTCATAGCCAAATCATTTGCTTTAATTCCAAACTGATAATCACGGTTAAATGCACCGTCAAAACGTATCTCTACCAGTTCTGCTACAGGTTTTTGACAAATAGGACAAAATCCGATTGAAAGGGTGCGTTTAACATACAAATTTGTTTCCTTAAGATAATAAATATCATCAGCCTTAAACTGGCAGCAATGACGCATAAAAGACCTCCCGCTTCAATTTGCACACTTATTAAGCCTGCAAAGAAGCAAGCAATAAGCAATATAATCCCCTCATACTCTTGGGGTGATTTCGCCTACGCTGTTTTTAGGGTAAACATTGTTTTGAAATCAAGTACATTGTTATAATACCATATTTGCTTATTTCACTCAAATTTGTAAATTTCCCGTTACATCTAAACCCAAGATGTAGAATTCACAATCCTTTTGCGTTAAAATTATACCTGTAAATAGGAGAAGAGAATGAAAGCAATTGTATTTGATAATGAATTAAAACTTGATAACAACTACCCAAAACCAGTTCCACAAGAAGGAGAAGCATTAATTAGAGTTACTCTTGCCGGTATTTGTAATACAGATTACGAAATAACAAAAGGTTATATGGGCTATGTTGGAGTTTTAGGGCACGAATTTGTCGGTGTTGTTGAAGAAGTTAACGGAGAAGATAAATCATTAGTCGGCAAACGTGTTGTAGCAGAAATCAGCTATGGTTGCAATGACCCGAATTGCGAATGGTGTGCAAAAAAGAATTACCGCCACTGCCCAAACAGACACACAATCGGAATTTGGAAGAAAGACGGCTGTATGGCCGAATATCTTACCGTTCCTACAAACATTCTTTTTGAAGTACCTGAAAACGTAACTGACGAACAAGCCGTTTTTGTAGAGCCACTTGCTGCTGCTTGCGAAATTCTTGAACAACTTCACATTGAACCAATGTCAAAAATTCTTGTATTAGGAGATGGTAAACTTGGTTTGACAACAGCATTAACGCTGAATGCACACAATTTGGATGTACTTTTGGTGGGCAAACACCAAAACAAACTTGATATTGCTGCTGCCCAAGGAGTAAAAACACAACTGCTTTCAGAATTCACTCCTGAAAAGAAATTTGATATTGTAGTAGAAGCAACCGGTTCAGCCTCAGGTTTTGAAACATCAATGTCACTAACAAAACCACGCGGAGTTCTGGTTCTAAAAAGTACAGTAGCTTCAGGTAAAGAACTAAACCTTGCTCCAATAGTTATTGACGAAATTACCGTTCTCGGCTCTCGTTGCGGTCAATTCCCGCCGGCACTAAGACTTCTTAAAAACAACAGAATCGATTTCACTCCTTTCATTACAAAAACATATTCAATAGATGAAGCTCTTGAAGCATTTGAGGCAAACAAATCAAAAGAAAGTCTTAAAATTTTAATAAAAATATAGTATAATAAAATCGCGCTCACGCGATTTTATTCGCAACCAGCGCGAACCCACCAGTAGCCCGTTCAGAAGGAGCACGGACGGATTGAAATAAAAACTGGTAGTTTAACGGAATGTGCTCCGCCCAAAGGTAAAAAAAAAAAAAATGAGTGAGATTTGTAAGAATTGGACACAATGGTTGAAACAGAACCGTTTTGCAGGTCAGACACCTGAAATGATTGAGCAGACAACAAAATGGCTGGAAGCAGTTAGAGATGTTGTATTAGTTTATGCTGAGATTAAGCCTTACGAAACCGTTATTGATATCGGAACCGGTACAGGATTGCTTGCGTTCAAAGCTCTTGAAATGCAGAATTGCGAAGGTAAAATTATTTTTTCAGACAAGTTTCAAGATTGTTTGGATGACTGTAAAAGAATTCTTGACGAATCAGGCGTATTAAAAGGTTACGAATTATTGCTTTCACCTTGCGAGCATATTGCCCTTCCCGAAAGCACTGTACATAAAGCACTTATGCGTTCAGTTTTAGTCCATATTGTAAATAAACAACTTGCTATTAATGAAGTTTACAGAATCCTTAAACCGGGCGGAAAATTCTGCGCATTTGAACCTGTTATTCGTTCAAATACCAGATACTGGGAAATTACTGACCCAATGTATATTGAAAAATACGAAGACTTTAAACGAGTTGAAAACGAACTAATGGAAAATCCTTTAGATTCATTATGTAACTTCGATCAAGATACTTTAAAAACCAATCTTGAAATTGCAGGATTCTCAATTCCGGACATCAAAGTGCAAGAAGTTAAATCAAACTATACAGTACAAGCAGGAATGGTAGAACAATGGTTTAACAACCCACCATCTCCTGGACAAGCAACAACAAAAGAAAGATATCTAAAGTATTTTGATGAAGCAACTGTTAATAAATATATGAAAGATGTACAAAACTATTTAACAGGCAGAGAAATCAGCTTAAAATCAAATGCGGTATTTATTAATGCAACAAAATAGAAATAATAAAAGATGAAACAAATTTTTAAACAAGCATTTTCAATAAAAAACATTATAATTGGCGGATCAATTACACTTTTATCAAATTTTGTTTTTGTTACTTACATTTATCTTTTAGGATACTGGATTAACAACATCAGAGCAAACATTGATTCTGACGCATTAGTATTTACGGATTGGAAAGATATAAGCTGTTTAAAAACCGGCATAAAAGCATCGTTAGCTTTTTTATCAATTTTGCTATTATATTATGTGATAGCATTTATAATAATGACATCCGTATTTTTAGTCGGTTTTGCAATTCTTGGAATTTCTAATAGCGAAGCAGAAGGATTAGGATGGTTAGGAGTGTTTATTGCAATTATAATTGCACAGATATTCAATTTATATTTTATTATTTCATCTCCTATAATAATATCTAAGTTTGTAAAACAAGAAGACATACTGGCTCCATTAAAATTCAAAGCTAATTTTAAAATACTTAAAAATAATTTAAGTCAGACATTAATTACATCATTGTTAATACTTGGACTTTGTATTTTAATAATTATAGGAAACATTGTATTTCCGTTTATTGGATTTTATTTTGCAATAATTCTTTCCAAAATCATTGCAAATTACATAACTAAACTAGACAAAAAGGAAATCTTATAATGAACAAACAAACAGCAATTATAATACCGGCTAGATACGGTTCATCAAGATTAGAAGGGAAACCTCTTTTGGAAGCTTGCGGAAAACCTATTATTCAATGGGTTTGGGAGAAAGCAATCAAAACTCCGCTTGTTGACAGAGTAATCGTTGCAACTGATGATGAAAGAATTTTTAATGCATGTAAAAAATTCGGAGCAGAGGTTGAAATGACATCAACAGAGCACAAAAGCGGCAGCGACAGAATTGCAGAAGTAGCTCGCAGACACCCTGAAATCGGATATATTATTAACCTTCAAGGTGATGAGCCATTAATTGAACAAGCTAATATTGAACTTGTTATTAAGGGAGTTATGTTTGATGAGCAAGCTGATATCTCAACTCTTGTAAGAGAAATAAAAGATGAAAACGAGGTTAATAATCCGAATTTGGTAAAATGCGTGTTTGATTTTAATAGCTACGCAATGTATTTTTCACGCTCAAAGATTCCGTTTGAACGCAATGTTGGAAAATCAAAATTCTATGGACACTTAGGAATCTATGGCTACAAAGCAGAAGCATTATTCAAAATGACAGAACTTGAGCAAGCACCTTACGAAATGGCAGAAAGTCTAGAACAACTAAGAGCACTTCAAAATGGAATGAAAATCAAAGTTGCTGTAGTTGAAAATGTTCCTGTAGGAATCGACACACAAGAAGACTTTGAAAAATTCAAAAGAATGGTCGAAGGATAAAGGGGTAAATGAATATAAAAACAGAAATTACCCGATTACATTATAATAAAAACGCTAAAGGTTTTCTTTTTAACCTGTTAAAATTCTGTTCTATTTTTTATGGAATAGGAAGCAGAACTAAAAATTTCCTTTATGACAAAGGCATTTTAAAACCGAAAAAAGTTGATGCCTATGTAATTTCCGTTGGTAATTTTACAACAGGCGGAGTCGGAAAAACTCCTGTTGTGGCAGAGATTGCTAGATATTTTGTTGATAAAGGCGAACGAGTAGCAATTGTATCTCGCGGCTATGGCGGAAAACTTGATAACAAAAAAGTAAATGTTATTTCAGACGGAATCAATTTATATTACAAAGCCGATATGGCGGGAGATGAACCATATTGGCTCGCAGTCAACTTAAACATGTGTGCAGTTCTAACCTGTTCTAATCGTTTCAAGGCTTGTGAACACGCAATCAAAGAACTTGGTGTCACAAAAATAATTCTTGATGACGGATTTCAACATAGAAAACTACATCGAGATTTAAACCTGGTACTTGTCGACTCTGAAAAAATGTTCGGGAATGAAAACCTGCTTCCGGCAGGACCTCTAAGAGAAGGGACAGAAGGGTTCAAAAGAGTTGATAAACTTGTTATCGTAAGTAAAAATATTGACCACACTAAAGCTGAAAAACTTGCAAGAATTATGCAAAAAAAACAAGGCGTTAATACCGTAGTTTGCAAAATCGAACCTGATTATGCCTACAATATAATTTCCGGCGAACACCTTGAAAAAGGACAAGAAATTACCGCACTTTCTGCAATCGGTCAACCTGAACAATTTTATAAATTTTTAGAATCTGATTATAAAATTAAAGAAAAAATAACTTTTGATGACCATCATCAATATACATTGGAAAATATTGAAAATATTGAAGGAAATATCATAACTACCGAGAAAGATGCGGTTAAACTAGCATTATTGGGCAAAGATAATATTTATGCACTTAAGCTAAAAACTGTTTTAGACATAGACAAGCTTATATAAAAGTAGAATGGCGGAGCTTTGCTCCGCCATTCTTTAAAAAAAATAAAGTAATCAATAAGCCGTGTTCTGTTTTTTCACCCGTCTTCCCAAATATAGTAGTACTACTACAAATGGGAATTGGATTACTTGATAATCATCTATCTGGTACTAAGATTGCTCTTAGTCTCTAGCGATTTTTCCGAACTGGGCGGACACCTCATAACGTTCGATTCAATCTTGCATCCGACCGGGGGTTGCCTAGCCAATACCTTTCGATATTGCCGGTGAGCTCTTACCTCACCTTTGCACCATCGCCTGTGATTAAAAATCCATCGGCAGTCTTTTGGGAGAGTATTAACCCGCCCCTTTCTGTGGTCCGATCCGCCAGCTCACGCTGCCCGGAGTTTCTCCGGCGGTCTGTCCTTGGATGCACGGACTTTCCTCACCAATATTTAGATTGGCGCGATTATCCAATTACTTTATTTAACTAAGATACTCTACCTGCAACAACTACGTCTTTACCGTCTGCTTGAGGTTTAAGATTTTTCTTATAAACTTCTACGTGCGGTTGAAGAACGCTGTCTAGTACTTCAGGCATAGATTCACCTTTAATAAGTTTTTCAATAATTTCTTGGTAAACTGTTGCAAAGGCTCTTGTCTGAACCATAGCTCCTGCTGCCTTTGGAGTCAAACCTAATTCAGAAGTTTCAACATATTCACAGAAATATGCCCCTGCATCAGAGTATGATTTTGATAATGCACCAATATAACCTTCGGCATTTTCTCTTGCAATACCATTGTCAGAAGGAACTGTTAGAGCAAACGCAAATTTGTTTGCAGGATTAAAGTGAGCTTCAGAACTGTGGTGCATTGCATCAGGAACTTTTGCAATCTGTTTCAATGTATCTTTAACAGATTCGTTTTGCATTTGAGCGTGCCAGAAAACTGTATCTTCAAACATTGAACCCAAATATTGGTGAACAGAAGTTTTAACACCGTCTAAAGAAGCATTGGCCCAAAATGCAGCTTGCATATAAGGCATATTAGTTTCTTCGTTTGCGCTAAGTGCTAAAGCTGAAATATCTTGAGCAGCTTGTAACATTTCTTTCATATCTGATTTGCTCATACCTGCATAAGCCAAAGTAAACAATGCGTGGTCATCA
>CAMTNN010000081.1 GCA_947073895.1 uncultured cyanobacterium | reverse complement strand
AAGAAAAGGACGAAAAGAAAGTAGAAAAAGCAAAAAAAAGAGCAGAGGCAAATGCTATTTATGCACAAGCAGAAGCTAATAATGCTAAGTTAGAAGCTGAACAGCAAGCAGTAAAACGAAATCCTTTACAAAAATTTATTTGCAGAATATTTGGTATAAAATAAGTAAATAGCTTATTCCCGCCCTCTGTTCACACTTCTTTGATTTGGTGCTATAATAGCCCTGAAAAGAGGTATATCATTATGGCAGAACTTAAAAACAATGCTCTTGAAGCAGCAAAAAAAATCAAACTCCTTGCATTTGACGTAGACGGGGTTATGACTGATGGCAGCGTTACTTATGACGAAAACGGAGTTGAATATAAAACTTTTAACGTAAAAGACGGGCACGGCATCGTTAGAATGAATAAATCAGGATTCATTACGGCAATTATTACTGCAAGAAACAACGGAACCGTTCGCCATAGAGCAGAAAACCTTAATATTACAGAAATCTATCAGGGACAAAAATATAAACTTCCTGCTCTGGAAGAAATTATGGCTAAATACAACCTTACTTATGAAAACGTTTCTTATATGGGCGATGATTTACCTGATATTTGTATTTTAGAAAAAGTCGGCTTAAAATGCTGTCCTAACGACGCTGTAGCAGAAGTCCAAGCTGTATGTAACTTCAAATCCGCAATCAACGGTGGTCGCGGTGCAGTTAGAGAATTATGCGACTTTATTCTTGACGCGCAAGGAATTGAAAAAATTGCAACCGTCTCAGAAGGTAAAAATTCTTGAAAAATATCTTGTTAGAACTATCACAAAATAAAAATATACTTATGCTAATAACGGCAAGCGTTTATATGCTTGCTGTTTTTGCTACACTATCAAACAATTTGATTTTGTTTTCAATAATTTTAACGATAGTAATGATTATTCTTATTTTGAAAGATATTTTACCTATAAAATATCTGCTTGTTCTGACTTTAATTTTCTATATCGGCACTATTAACACGTCTTTAAGACTCAAAGATATCGACGAATTGCTCAATATTGCTCCGGTTAATTCCGAAATCACAGGTACAATTATTTCAATTCCACAGGGTCAGGCAGAAAATAAACCCAAATTTTTCTTTAGAGTCGACAAAATAAAATTCGGTTCAACAGAAAAAGAATTTAAGAATGAAAAAGTCTTTGTAACATATAATCCTGCGGAATCTGAAAATTTTGACGGACTGAAATTATATAATTCCTGTGTTTTGACAGGAAGACTTTCTGCTCCGTTTAAAGCAGGCAATCCGTCTCAATTCGATTACGGTAATTATTTGAGAAACCACAACGCAAATGCTGTATTTTATGCAAAATTTTATAAAGTTATTGAACACACTCCGACTATAAAAGAACGTTCAATGCAGAAAATCAACAACTTTAGAGAAGATATTATTGCTGTTCACTCAAAATATCTTAAAACCCCTAATCTTGAAATTTTAGGTGGTATTGTATTCGGTGATGATGCAGTTTCTCCGCCTAAAGATATCAAACAATCTTTTATTAATTCAGGTCTTTTGCATATTCTTGCAGCATCTGGTATGAATGTGGCATTTATATATTCGTTTTTCTTTATGTTTATGTCCGTTTTCAAAACCCCTTTCAAAGTGAAAGTAGCTCTGGGTATGGTAATGGTTGTTATTTATTCTCTTATGACAGGATTAGGCGCATCCGTAATCAGAGCGACATTTATGCTCCTGTTTGTGCTGGTCGGTAAACTCATTGACCGCGACGCACATAGTATTTCTCTGCTATCTTTTGTTGCATTATTAATGCTTCTATATAATCCACTATTTATTAACGATGTCGGATTTCAACTCTCATTTATTGTAACCTTTGGTATTTTAGTAATGGCACCGATTATTCCGGTATTCAAGAACAAATTCAAAAACTTTATGGCAGGTACAATTGCAATACCTATTATTGCTCAACTTTGGGTAATTCCTATTCAAATATTTTATTTCAGCAATATTAGTTTGTATTCCGTATTTGCTAACATTATGAGCGTACCAATTCTAATGGTTATAAGTTTTGGCGGCTTTGTAAGTTCACTTTTATCAATGATAAGACCAATTGCAGATTTGGTATGCAGAATATTCGATTTTATCCTAAATCCACTTCTCACAATTCTTGTAAATATTTCAGATTTCTGGGGCACAATGGCACACGCTACTATGCAGACAACCCACCCGAATGTTTTCCAAATTCTTTTATACTATGGGATTTTGCTTTGCATAACTTCCGCTTTAAGAAAAATCCGAATTATCCCAATGTTGAAAACAGCAGGAATTCTTCTTGCACTTTTACTGCTTACTCTTATTCCTATAAGAAATAACAATCTGGAAATTACAGCATTCGACGTTGGAAACGCCGATTGTTTCTTAATCAAAACTCCTGTCAATGAATACATAATGATAGACACGGGCAAGAACGGTTACAAAGGCGGCAAATCTCAAGCCGAAATAATTGTTCTAAAATATCTTAAAGACCGCGGAATTAAACATATTAACACAATAATCATCACTCACTTTGATAATGACCATTGCGGCGGTGCAGTTGATTTAATGAAAGGGGTAAATGTGGAAACAATTTATCTCAATGATTTGAATCACAAATCCAATGCTGCAAAATATATCTATAAAATAGCAGAAGAAAAAGGAGTCAACGTTGTTCTTGCATCTAACAACCAAACTGTTTATGACAAATCAGGATTAAAACTCACAAACTATATTTTAACCGGCGGGAAAGATGATAATGATAATTCTATTTTGACATTACTAAACTACAACGATTTTTCAATGCTCTTCACCGGTGATGCCGGGGTTAAAGGCCTCAAAGCTTCTTTAAAACATATTCCCCGAAACATTACCGTCTTAAAAGTTCCGCATCACGGTGCAAACGGCGTTATTGACAAAGATATCATGCAATATTTGAATCCAAAATACTCAATAATTTCCGTAGGAGAGAATAAATTCGGTCATCCTTCTACTTACACGTTGAAAATTTTAGAACAATCAACCATACTCAGAACCGACATAAATAATGCAATTAAAATATACGTAAATAAGCGCGGTACAAGCATCCTGGACTATAACATCAAGAAACGCAAGTTTACAAAACTTAACAATTAGAAGCAAAAAAGTCAATTTTTTAAATGTGAAATACTTTATATATACATCAGACATAACAAAGTCTGAAAGATAGTAAAAAATAAGGAGAGTAACATTATGGCAATTGGCGCAAGAGATTTCATCGACAAATTATTAGTAGAAAAATATGCACAAGAAAAAGTTGATAACCACGATTCAGAAGCATTAGTATCAAGAGTTTCCGCAGACGATATGCTTGGAGCAATGGCAGCAAGTGCTAATACTTACAAAACAATGTTAGCATTGAATAACAGATTAACAATGGTCTGCTACGGTGTTGTAGCTAAATCAGCTAAATATGTTCAAACCGAAGCAGTATAAAAAAGATATGCACGTCGACTAAAATCTATGTGCAACACAACTCTCTTATATAACTATCTTACATCTTACAAAAATTTACCCTGCATTTTGTGCAGGGTTTTCTTTATACATTTAACTTATATCCACCACCATAAATAGTTTCAATATATTTTTTACCATCGGCAATTTTATCTATTTTACTTCTTAAATGTCTTATATGAACTCTTATAGTTTCTACACTATCATCGGGTTCATACCCCCAAACCTCTTTCAACAAACGTGATGCAGGCACCATATTTCCATGGTTCTGGAATAAGAGATTAAAAATATCAAACTCAATTGGAGTTAGTTTTTGAACTTTATCATTAATCTGAACACTGAATGTTTCAGGAAGAAGAGTTATTTCTTTATAAGTCAGCAAATCTCTAACGGCTGATGTTTTTGGAATACTGTTTACACGTTTTAAAAGTGCTCTCACTCTCACAACAAGCTCTTCCGGTTCAAACGGTTTGGTCAAATAATCATCTACTCCTATATCAAATCCTGCAACCTTATCTTTGAGCTCAGATAACGCTGTAAGCATAATAATAGGAGTTTCTGCAATCTCATCAGCTTGACGAACTCTTTGCGCCACGGTATAACCGTCAACTTCCGGCATCATAACATCAAGAACAATCAGCTCAGGATGCTCCTGTTTTGCCAGAGCAAAACCCTCTGTACCGTTAAAAGCTTGAATTACTTCATAACCTTGAAGTTCAAGGTTAATTTTTATCAATTCATTTATTGCAAAATCATCATCCACAACAAGAATTTTAGTCATTTGCAAAAACTCCGTCTAATTCTTTGTCTTCAACCTCTTCCATTAACTGAGCAGGAATTTCCTTAACAGAATTAATTCCAAACTCTTTAAGCGCATTAACTTGAGAAAACAAGCTCGGTTTATTTTTATTGCCACGTCTAAATCTGTTAATTGTTTTAGTAAGCTTAGATGAAACATCATCCATACGTTTCTGAACATCAATCAAGTCTTCACAGAACTGAACAAAAGTATCATACAGATTACTTCCTGCGTTTACAATTTGATTAATACTTTCACGCTGCTTCTGCTGAGCAGTTAATTGATTTACAAGTCTTATAGCCGTTAAAAGAGAAGCTGTACCAACAATAATAATATTAGCTTTATAAGCCTGAGTAATCAAATCCGTATCTTCATAAATCATATTAACCGAAGACTCAACAGGCATGTACATTAGAACAAAATCAGGCTGAGATAAATCACCGGCATTCTGATAATTTTTGTTCGCCAAATCTACAATTCGTTTTTTAACTTCCGACTTAAATTCATTAAGTTTTGATTTATCTTCAATATAATCAAGATAGCTTGTAAGAGTAACTTTAGAATCAATAATCAAATGTCTGTTATCAGGTAGATTAATTACAACATCAGGTCTTATTGTATGAAGTTCGTTATCTTTAAGACTTGCAGATTGAGTCACAAACTGTTTTGAATAATGAACCCCTTCCTGCATTCCGCAAGACTGCAAAATAGTGTCAAGAAGATTTTCACCGTAAGAACCTTTTGTATTCTGGTTTTTAGTTAAAGCTTCAACAAGGTTTTTAGCTTCCTGTTCTATAACTTTATTGTTTTTTTCAAGGTTTCCGATTTGTTCAACTATTTTTGTAGTATTTTCCACCCCTTTAAGGTTAAAGTGTTCAACTTTCTGCTTGAATTCACCGAGTTCCTTTGTAAGCGGTAAGAGTTTTTCTTCGAGTGTCTCGCGGTTTTGTTTTCTTAAATCTTCCTGCTCGTTTTTGATTGTTTCATTAGCAAGCTGAACAAAATCTCGTTTAATAATATCATGCAGAGACTCAGATGTTTCGATTTTCGCTCTGAGCTTAATCAATTCTTCTTTAGCCGCAAGAGCTTTTTTTGAATAAACAAGATATCCTATTAGAGTTGCAATTACAGAACCTAATATAAACGAAATTACAGCTGTTAAAATCATTTTTACTTCCTTAAAAAATTATCTGCGGCTTTTTGCTTTAGCCAATAGTTTCAAGATTTCAAGATACAACCAAACAATAGTAACCATAAGCCCAAAAGCACCATACCATTCATAGTCTTTTGGAAGCATCATTTGTGCACCGCGTTCAATAAAATCAAAATCAAGTATCAGATTCAGCGCCGCTACAACAACAATAACTGCAGTAACTGCAATACCGGCCGGAGAGTTATCATTTACTGAAATTAGTGGAACAGAGTAGTGGAAAAAGTGACCAATAAAGTTTATCAAGTAAACCGCAGCGATTGAAGCTGTTGCAATAAAAATAACACTTTTGAATTTTTCAGTACACTTAATTATACCTGCACGATACAAAATCAACATTGAAATAAGTGCTGCAAAAGTTCCTGCAACGGCCTGAGAAACTATACCCGGGAATGCTTTTTCAAAAATAAAAGAAACTCCGCCAAGCGCTAAACCTTCGCATAGAGCATATACAAGAGTCAAATATTTATTTTTCGTAAAAATAACAATCAACGCTGCAACAAACCCTGCAATTGCACCGCCTTTCGTAAGCAGCATAGCAATATCAGTATAACCAAGACTGAATCTTTGCCATACAAATGCAGCACCTGCAAGTACAAGCATAGTCAATATCATTGCTGCCTGTAATGTTCCATTAACAGTCATTGTTGCGCCTTCAATAATAGTTGTACGCTCAGTAAATTTTTCATTCAAAATCGGATTTGCCATTAAATATTCTCCCCTTTTCTTTTGACCATATTATACCATATAAAACATTTTTAATGTAGTATATTGATATGGATTTAGGTTGGCAGAGAAAATTTTTTAAATACTTTATCAATGATAAAAAAAGTTTTTTCAAATACTTTGCACTATCGTTTGTAGTAGGGATACTTGAGCTTTTCGGTGTTGCACTAACTTATCCTTTTATTAACAGACTTCTTTCTTCAAACGGAATGAAACAAGAATCCGTGATTTTAGGAACTCTTATTATTACAGCTTTTATTGTCAAAAACATTTTTATGATTTTCTATAATTATCTGCAAGCAGAATTTACAAAAAACTGTGAATTAGATTTAGTAAAAAAGTTCAATAACTATTTCATAAACGGAGACTACAGCGCAATTACAAAAATTCCGTTTGCAAAGAAAGGACATATTTTATCTTTTTTAATACCAAATGCAATCAATAATTACTTAATTAGAATACTAAATCTTAATGTAAATATTTTTATTTTCGCATTAATTATAACTTTTTTATTCATCAAATTTTTCACCAAATGCAATCAATAATTACTTAATTAGAATACTAAATCTTAATGTAAATATTTTTATTTTC
>CAMTNN010000080.1 GCA_947073895.1 uncultured cyanobacterium | reverse complement strand
GCAACTGCTACCATTTTCGCTGATGACTGACCTGATTTAATTATTGATTCACTGATTCTTCCAAAAAATCCCTTTTTAGATTCCTTAGCAAATTCACCTGCCATTTTGGCTAAGTTATCATAGTATTCCTTATTAATTTGCATTTCTGCGCTTTTCATTTTTAACTGATTCCGAATAAAGAAAAATGATATTCCAGAAGCGCCTATTGACGCAATATCCCCTAAGCCTTGCGCTGAATTCAACTGAGATTTTCTGTATTTATTAATCGTTTCTTTAGCCTGTTTGTCAGTTATTTCACCCGACTCAACCTTTGCAAGTTCAGCTTTAACTTTCTTTGAGCCCACACCTAAGCCTGTAGCATTTTTAATAACATCATATAAACGTTCAAATAAGCCGTTTTTCTTATGTTGGTGAACAAATTCATCCTGAGCATTACGTTCCATACGCATTGCTCTATCATACTTAACCTGTTCTTTAAGCATTGATTTACTCAATGGCATTGGCTGCTGTATTGTATAAGCATATCCATTCTGAATATCCGGCATAGTAACCCCTTTATAATTTATCTTATATAATAATTAAAACATCATATAAAAGAAATTTGCCCATTTGAATAAATTCGTTAAGTTTTTTTAAGATAAAGGCAATTTTCAATTTACAATGGGTTTATATATTTGTAAAGTTAGTAAGTAATTGATATGAAATTAATATTTAGCAATTCTATAGAACCTCTTGTAAAACAATTTGAAAAAAGCGCCATTGAAGTTGGTGAGAATATGAATTACAAAATTCGTGATTCAAGAATCGCCCAAGACATCTTTACCAGAAGCGCGAACAGTTGTACAATTGCAGCTGTACAAGCCGGTAACAGAACACTTTTGGGACACTTTGACCCAAAATATTTTGATATTGAGAAGTTTAGAGAAATTTTCATGTCTCAAGTCAAAGCTCTGCAAGACCAGTTTGGCGAAGCACAAGCGATTGTAACAGGAGGATGGCAAAACAAAAGAATAGACCCGTATTGCAAAACCCCGAGCGGGTTTGTAGGAAGCACTGTTGCAGGAGAACTAGACAAAACCGGAATGCCGCTTTCATTTATCTTTGGTAAAAAAGAAGGTGTAACAACCTTTGATAATGTATTTGCAACACCGGGGGAAATTACGATTTCAAACAAAATAACACCAAATGAAACTTTGACAACAGAAGATAAAATCCAAGAAATACTCGAGAACATCTATGAATTTGTAGAAATTGATTCAAAAATGCTATGATACAAACTTAGAATAATTTTCGTTAAAGAAATCTTCAAATCTGTCTTCTAAAATAGCTTGTCTCGATTTTTTCGCAAAATCAATCAGGAATTTAATATTATGAATAGACATTAATGCCTGCGCTGTACCTTCACCGCATTTATACAAATGTCTTAAATAAGCTCTTGAATGGTTTTTGCAACAATAACAATCACAATTTTCATCCAACGGTTTCGGGTCATCCCAATATTGTGAATTCTTAATCTGTTTTTTACCTTCATTTGTAAAGAATGAGCCATGACGGGCATTTCTTGTCGGAAGCACGCAATCAAACATATCAACACCACGTTTGATTCCGTCTAATAAATCTTCAGGAGTACCCACACCCATTAAATAGCGAGGTTTATTGTGCGGAAGCAACGGTGCAGTAAGTTCAACAAAATGGTTCATAGTTTCTTTGTCTTCACCAACGCTCAACCCGCCGATTGCATAACCAACAGCAGGAATTGAAGACACAAAAGCAGCACTCTCACGTCTCAAATCGTCTTCAAATGCACCCTGACAAATCGGAAACAAAGCCTGAGTTGTACTTGTTTTAGCTTTAATACATCTTTCAAGCCATCTATGTGTACGCTCCATAGCTTCTTTAGCTGTTTTATAATCACAAGGATATGGTGCGCACCAATCAAATGCCATAATTATATCTGCACCAATTGACTGCTGAATTTCCATTGAAATTTCAGGGCTTATAAAATGTTTTTTACCATCTTTAGGGTCTCTAAATTCAACCCCTTCTTCGGTAATTTTTCTAAGATGTGCCAAAGAAAAGACTTGAAATCCGCCGGAATCAGTTAAAACCGGTTTATCCCAGTTCATCCAGCCATGAATTCCACCGAATTTTTCAATTAATTTATGACCTGCTCTTAAATATAAATGATAAGAATTAGCTAAGATTATTTGAGCACCCGTATCGTACAAATTGTTATTAGTAACAAGTTTTACAGTAGAATTTGTACCTACAGGCATGAAAATAGGTGTTTCAATATCACCATGCGGAGTATGTAAAACCCCTGCACGAGCACCTGTTTTTGAGTCAACATGGACTAAATCATAACTAAAATTATCAAATACTGATGTCATTATCCGTTGTATCTTTCTTCATCAAATGTAATCATTTCAAGCATAGATTGCCAATTATCATAAATTTCTTCCGGCTTAAAATACAAACCAATTTCTCTTGCAGCACTTTCCAAGGAATCAGAAGCATGCACTACATTGTATTCCATAATCTGAGCAAAATCAGCTCTAATGGTTCCAACATCCGCTTTAATAGGGCTTGTTGCACCCACAATGTGACGAACACTCTCTACAGCTTCATAGCCTTCAATAACCATCGCTACAATCGGTCCGCTTGTAATGTAGTGGATTAAACGTTTATAAAACGGTTTTCCATAATGTTCTTCATAATGTTTTGCAGCAAGTTCAGGTGTAACTTGCAAAAGTTTCATACCAACAATTTTGAACCCTTTGTTTTCAAATCTTTCTAAAATCTTACCGATAAGCCCTCTTTTTACACCGTCCGGCTTGATTGCAACAAATGTTCTTTCTTCACTTCTCATAATCTCTCCTATAAAATAACAAAGGAAAACCTTTCCACCAATTCTATTAGACCACAAACAGGCTGAAATGTAAACATTAATGTATTAAATAGCTTTTTTTAACATTTCTGCTTTATAATTGAAGAAAAGAGGAAGTAAAAAAATGAAAATACCATCTATAAAAGCTCCATTCTGCAGAACTTGCAACACAATAAAACTGGCAAAAAATATGGGACGCCAATTAGAATCCAATAATTTAGTGAATATTACCAACACATCTGAAAATGTTTACAAAACTTTATTGCCGGTTAGAGAAATGCTTGTTAATTATGCTAAAGCAAAAAATATTCATTTAGACTTTAAATCTGTTGATTCCGAAATAGAAAAAGGTCTGCTAATCACTTTAGAATCTCAAAATACGAAGAAAGTTAATTCCAGATTAATTAATCCTGATTTAGATTCAGTTGAACCCGTAATGAGAAAAAACAAAATAATGCTTGAAAATCAAGACGAATTAAATTATCAAGCAATTGGAATAGAATCGCACGAAGATAATTTCCTAAGACGTGTCTACAGAACCGTTGAAATTTTAGCCAATCTTAAATAACAACTCCTTGATTTTCTTGATTCCAATTCCAAGATAAGTTGTAAGAATTATTCCTGCCACAAAGTAAAAATACGTTGATTTTATAGGGCAATAAAACCAATAAATATCAGCATTATTTTTTATATCAAAAGGAATTCCTTTTAATGCCAGAACTGAATAAGTTATAAAATTAAATACTAATAAATGATTCGCCATAATATGGTATGTATTTTGCCCGATTTGTTGTAAAAAACTCCAATCTTTTACAAAGCTAAAAGTCTTTTTCACAATAAACAAAGATACCCAAATACCCGTCAAACTTGTTAAAATCGGAGCAATCCAGTTATCAAAATCACCCCATACAAGAATAAAACTTAATCCTATCCCATCCATTGCCGTAAAGTCTTTATTTGTTAACCACAAAAGCGACTGTAATATTATTACAAAACCAAATATTTTCCCTGTAAAAATATTAAATTTACCTTTTAAACAATTTTCATATAAAAATCCTAAATGAATAAAGAACAATGAAAACAAAGTTCTAAGCAAATATAACATATATAGATTATCTCTAAACGCTCCCAAATAAATTGCAATCAAAGCAAAAATAAAATAAATTCCAAGCCATAAGTATTTGTTCAATTTTATATAGCTTAAAAGTTTATAAACCATCAAAGATGTAAAAAGCTGCGGCACAAACCATAACGGTGAAATCAAATCGATTTGATGCCCTGTTAAAAACGGCATAATTAATTCGTTTTTTAAAGTAACAGGCATACCCCAAAATTTTCCTACAACAGGAGCTAATAAAAATGTAACGCCCAGATAAATTACACAATATATAAAATACGGTTTTAAAAGCGAATTAAATCGCTTTTTAAAAAATTCAATAAAATTATATTTATCATGGAACGTCATGCCGGCAATAAAGAAAAATAATATAACCTGAAAAGAATACGGCGGAAACATCGGTATCAAAGAAAATTCAAGATGACCGGATACCACAATCAATATTGCAAGAGCTTTTAAAATATTAATTTTATTATTAAACAAACTTTCCATATTTTTACATTACTACAAAGTTATATAGTTGTTAACATATCTGTGTTATTATCAAAATATGAATTACACATCTCATTACAACTCACCAATAGGCGGTATTTTACTTGCAGCTGATAGCCAAGGCTTAACAGGGTTATGGTTTGAAGGTGAAAAATATTATTGCGATAACTTAGACAAAAATCATTGTGAGCAAGAAACCGAGATCATAAAAGAAACAAAAAGATGGCTGGATATTTATTTTTCAGGCAAAAAACCTGATTTTATGCCACCCCTAAATCCTATTGGAAGCGAATTCAGACAACAAGTATGGGAAATTTTAAAGAAAATACCATACGGAAAAACAATAACTTATAATGACATAGCATGTAAAATCGCATCGCAAAGAGGGTTGAAAAAAATGTCTGCCCAAGCTATAGGCGGAGCTGTCGGACATAACGAAATCTCAATCATAATCCCATGTCACAGAGTAGTAGGCACAAACAAAAGTCTGACAGGATATGCCGGTGGAATTGATAAAAAAATTAAATTGTTGGAGCTTGAAGGATTAAATATAAACGAATTTATAATACCAACAAAAGGAACTGCTCTATAGTAGAAAACCATACTAAATATATAAGGATAAGCCGAAAATGAAAGTTAGCAGTATAAGCAAAACTATTCCTCATTCTGAATGCAGTTTTAAAACGCATAACAAAATAAATACACAAAATAGAAATTCAATACTAAAACCTGCCGCAACATTCGGACTATGGTTTGGTTTTGGTGTTGGTGTAAGTTAACACTTGGTTTGAGAAAAATTAACACAAGGTTTGAGAATTGTTACAAAATTTGTGCAATTGTTAAGTTTTGCAAAGACAAGTTTTTTATGGCTCAAATTCAATTATAATGCTAAATAGAATAGAATAGAATAGAATAGAAAAACTGTAGGCAATTTCCAAAAACAAAAATTCTTTTAATATATATCACGGGAAAGATATTTAAAAGGAGGAATTAAAAAATGAGTGACAGAATTACAGTTTTACCAAGAGTTCAAGCAAAAGCAGGCATGAGTGTATATGATATGCAACAAAATGGCAATGCATTACAAAAAAAATATGCATATATATTTGATTAAGATGGAAATGGAGTTTTTGATGCAAAAGAAGCGAAACTTTTTAATGCATCAAGTTTGAAACAGAATAATAATAATGAATTAACAATTTGGACAAATTTCACATCAGGGAAAAAGAAAACAGTTATGAATGAGTGGTCACTTCAACATGATTGCAGATTAAAACTTGAAAGAGACGGAAACAAAGAATATATCTGCAACATTGACTCTCCGTATGAAAATAATGTTAGTTATGAAACTGAAGCTGACGGTAAATATGAAATAACTATTGGTGAATCAGAGGATCCAAATGGGCATTATGTTGTTTCAGGAAATGTTAAAAAATATTATGATGAAAATAATCGTTTAACAGGAAGTGTCGAACGAAAAAACGGTAAAGTATATTATAAGAATAGTAAAGGTAATGTACTGTATTCAGTATACAGCAACGAGTATAAAGACCTATATTATGATAATAAAAATATACTAAGATACGAAATAGAACGTGATCCTTATAGTGATTATAAAGTAACTATATATGAATATTCTGAACAGGGAAAACTCATAAATCGTTTTGACGATAGCTATTATGATTCTACGAATTGTTTCGACCCGCATACAGATCTTTTTAAACCATTAAAAGAATATATTGAATCTAGCTATTCTATGCCTGAAAAATAATTTAATAACAATTTGCGCAACTCGCTACGATGCGTTTATTACTGTCAGAGAATGAATGATTTTTTGTAATTAAGTACAAAAGCATTGCTGCTTTTTCTTCCAATGTCGGATAACAATCTTTGCCTTCAAAAGTTTGATAAATCTGATTTATAGAACTCGCAAAACTTTCATCTTTAGCAGGTGGGTTGGGGTTTTTACCCCAACAGTTTCAAAATTCTCAAATAACTCTTTAATTACTCAGTGGCAAAATTGGCTTATTGGGTAAAAATAAGCCAATTTTTTGAGAAAATTACATTTATCCCTGAGTAAAAAAAGAGTAAAAAGAGTAATTTCGAACTTGAATACTCAACCGACTTCCGACTGCCTAAAACTCCGATGGATTGCCACGCTTCGCTCGCAATGACTCAGAAAGACTTCTGACCAAATTACTCAAAAAAATACAGTTGGTTTAGATTTTTTAGGAAGAAAAATTCATTTTTCAAAATCACCGACTAAAAATTCTTTTGTTATAAATGGCATACTTGCAAGTTATTATTAGAAGTATAGTTTTATAAATTTGTAATCTTAAGCAATTGGGAAAGTGTTTAGTTTTATTGGGGTTTGTTGCCTC
>CAMTNN010000079.1 GCA_947073895.1 uncultured cyanobacterium | reverse complement strand
AAAAAATTCCTGTCTTTAAAAAGTCTAACTTTCATAAATGAGTTTTTGTTTTCGATTTCCCAAACGATTAGGAAAGATAAACAAACGAGAGAAAAACCGCTCAACCAAGAAATCCATGCACAGTCAAACCAGTTATATTGCTGACCTTTATCCAAAACTATTTGCATAGAAAGAAGCCATAAAACCAAGGCAGTCATTCCCACAAAATCAATTTTTTTCGTTACTTTAGCAGGTTTATAATCGTCTATAAATTTGGTAACAAGAATAAACGATAATATTCCAATTGGTATATTAACGGAATAGATATAATGCCAATTTAGGTTATCGACCAGAAAACCACCAAACGAGGGTCCTAATATTGCGCAAACCATTACAGCAAACCCGAAAAGTGACATAGCAACACCTTTTTTCTCCGGTGGGAATGCAGATAATAAGACTGTTTGTGAAATCGGAGTCATTGGTCCTCCGCCGACTCCTTGGATAAATCTTCCTAAAACCATTATGTTTAAAGATGGAGCAAATGTGCAAATAAGTGCTCCCAAGGTAAAAATTGAAATACATATTTTGGTAAACAATTTTCTTCCAAAAAGTGACTCCAGCCAGCCTGAAAGCATAATAAGACATGCATTTGCAACCATATAAGATGTAACAATCCATTTGGCTTCGTCAGCAGTTGCCGCAAAGTATCCTGAAATATGAGGAATTGCCACATTTGTTGCAGTAGTAGCTAATGCCGAAAACGATGTCGGCATTAGAATAGAGATGGCTATGAGCCATATAGGTACTTTGTTTTTTGCTGATTCCATATTATTTAACTTTAACTGTCGGTACAACGCTCATTCCCGGGATTACATTGTATTGACTTACATCTTCTGTAAAAACTATTTTTACCGGAATTCTCTGAACAATTTTTACATAGCTTCCTACCGCGTTTTCCGGCGGGAATAAACTTGCTTTTGCACCTGATGCCATTTGAAGACTGTCAACTTCACCTTTGAATTTTTTACCTCCGTAGGCGTCAATTTTAATTTTTACAGGCTGTCCTTTTTTCATATTGGCAACTTGAGTTTCTTTAAAGTTTGCTACAATCCAAACTTTAGCAGGCACAAGAGCGAACATTGGCTGGGCTACTTGAACATAATTTCCCTGCTCGACCGTACGATGAGTAATTTTCCCGTCTTCGGTTGCGTATATTTTGGTATAAGATAAATCTAGTTTTGCTTGCTCAACTTCTGCTTCAAGTCTTTTTATCATAGCACTGATTTCATCTATTGAAGATTTTGCAGATGTTAAATTATTCTGACTGTTATCAAAATCCTGTCTGGAAGAAATCCCTTTTTCTAACATTGCAGTATATCTTTGGTGATCTGCAGAATCTTTTTCTGCCTGACTTTGAGCTTTTTTTAGTGCTGCACGTGCTTCTTCAAGTTTTGATTCTGTTTGTTTTAATTTAACCTCATAATCTACAGGGTCAATTTCCAGTAGTAAATCTCCTTTTTTTACTTCCTGATTATCATCAATATGTAATTTAATAACAGGGCCTGAAACTCGAGGTGCAACTGTTATAATATGCCCTTCTACAAATGCGTCATCAGTAGATTTGTAGAAAATAGAATTAATTGATACGATTAGCCCTAAAATTAAAAGTACAATTGCAGTAATTGTAGGAACTATAACACGTTTTTTTTCATATATATGTCTCGTATCTTCCGAGCTAATTTCATTTATACTTTGTTCGTCTGCCATTTTTATTTCCTTTTATATTTGTAATTTAATATTATTAATAACGTTATTCTTTATTTTTTGTAGTGTATTTTTTGTTATTTCCAATTCTTCTTCACTGATTCCGCGTGTGATGAATTCTCTAAGTTCCATGTCGCACGGGTCAATTTGTTTAATTAAATCTTTCCCTTTTTGCGTTTCTGTAATTTTAAAAATTCTTCTTCCGTTTGAGTCTGTAACTTTTTTAATTAAACCTTTTTGAAGCAGAATTTCTACAATTCTTGCCACATTGGCTCTGTCTTTGAGTGTAATTTCACAGATTTGTCTCTGGTAAACGCCTTCATTTTCAATAATCAAAAGGAGTATTAAATACTGTTCGGGAGTTATTCCGAAATTATTCTCGCTAAATGTTTGTGAAGACAGTCCTCGGACTAAACCTCCGACAACATAAATTATTGAGCCTATTCTATCTATAATTATATCTTTCAGCATATTAGTGTTTCTTAAATTTTTCTTGTGCTATAATTATAGCACAAGATTTTTTTTGAGGTAGCCGAATATGAAAAAATTATTAATTTTTTTATTATTTATATTGTCTTCACCTGCTTTTGCGAGTACCCAAGAGTATATGAACTTTGCTTGGTGGGAACATTTTGGAGATGAAAAGTTAGTTGAAAATTTGCATGAACTTTATGATAAAAACTATGATTTAAAAAATGCAGAATTAAAGATTAAGGAAAATGAACAAATTGTAAGAATGCAGTTTGCAAATGAGCTTCCGGGAGTTGTTTTCTCAGGGGATCTTTCAAGAGATTTTAGAGCACCCAGACAGCAGTTTGGTGCAATGCGCATTCCAAATTATTCACAGTATAATTATCGTCTTCCGATTACTGCAGGGTATGAGATTGATATTTGGGGCAGGAACAGATTAATGACTAAGAGCAAAAAACAGCAGCTTGAAATTGTTAAACAGGCTGAACGTGCTACTTGTATTTCTTTGTCTTCTGATTTTGCAGTCGATTATTATAATTTGATTAAGGCGGATAAACTTATTGAGATTCAGGAAGAGTTGATAAAAACTCAGGAAGAAATTTTGGCTAAGGTTACTGATAAGTATCAAATCGGACTTTGCTCAATAACTGAACTTTTGATGCAGGAAAAGTTTCTGACTTCTTTAAAGGAAGAATATAATCTTCATCTTCAAACAAGAGATGTTTTAGTAAACAGTATGAGAGTTTATCTGGCGGGTGCAAACAATGAAATTTTAAGAAGTGACTATGAAAAAGTTCCTTTGTTAAATAATTTACTTTCAGATTACAGTACTGATATTATAACTAATCGTCCTGATTATTTGCAGGAAGAAGCTAATTTGAAACGAATAGGCTTAGATGTGCGGGTAGCTAAACGCGAGTTTTTACCTACGTTTACAATCGTTGGCCAGATTGGATTGAATGCGTATCATTTAGGTTCTTTATTCAGTTCTCCTTCACAATTTTTTAGTGCAGGAATTTTACCAACCTGGGATTTATTTTCCGGCGGAAGGAAAAAGGCGTTTTTGAAAATCAAAAAATATCAATATGAACAAGCATTGAATGATTATCAAAAAACTTTTTTAGTTGGGATAAAGGATGTTAATTCGGGACTTGTTGATTACAAAACTGCGGTTAAAAATTATGAAGAAGCCCAAAAACGAATGGATGTTGAATCAAAGATTTATAATCTGGCACAATACAAGAATAAAATTGGAGCGGCATCAGAATTAGATGTATTATTTGCAAAAGAAATTCACTTGATGACTGAAAAAGAAATTGTTTCAAATAAAATCAACACAACAGTTGCTGCAATAGGTTTATATAAGGCAGCAGGTGGTGTAGATTTGTATAATGTTCAAAATCTATAAAGTTATTTCATATTTATTTGTTCTTTTATGTAAGAAACTATATGATTTGCAACACCTTGTTCAGGAAGATAAAAATTTTGTTCAATAATTTTGTCTCGAACTTCTTTTAGGTTGTCGTTTTTTTCTAAAAGAACGGTCTTAAACAGATTTTCAATTTCATCCAAGGTTTTAGGTTTATACATTCCGCGTGCTAAATTGTCTCCGAACTTGTTAAAAGGTATTCTTGCCTGATTTTGCAGTAAAACAATCGGTTTTCCGCTTACAAAATACTCTCCTAAAAATGAGAAACAGTCTGTTATAAGTAAATCCGAGGTTTTGAATAAGTCATAATAATTCCCAAGAGTGTAAGCATTTCCATTAGGGAGATTACGCCATTTTTCGATGTATTCTTCATACTCATCTTCTGTCATAAATCCTGTTGCAACACACTTCGATTTAAGAACCGGATGCGGTTTTATCAAAAACTCATATTCAGGATGGTTTTGTGCAAATTCCAAAAAGAATTTTGAATGTTCAATAAAGTTTGAAGCACAAAATCCTCCATCACGTTCAATAGAGTGGTGTGGTGCGTAAATTATGCGAGGTTTGATATGCTCGTCATCTTTCCACAGTTTATTAATTTCTTTTTCAACAGGTTGACTATAAGCATCCATTTTTGGATAGCCTGTTACATATAAAATATCTTTATTTTTAAGATTTGTTCCCTGTTCATAAAAAGATTTATGCCAAACGCTTTCTGCAAACATAGTCCAAAGATTACAGCAGAAGTTTTTAGGAGTGGTTGTACTCCAAACCCTGCTTTCAGCAACATTAAATCCATAGGAGATTGCACAGGTCAATGCATAAGAGGATGTTAAGGTCGGCGGAATTTTGTTTGCATAAACAAACCACGGATGTGTATAAAATATAATATCCGGATTATATTCCTTTAAATCTTTACTGTATGATTTTTTATAATCAAAACCGTCAACGATTGGCATATTTAGTTTTGAAAAGAATTCAATATCTTCTTTTTGAGGATAAATTCTGTCTTTAAATCTGGTTGTTAGCGGTAGTGTTACGAGTAGTTCCTCAAATCTGTCATCTTTTTTGAATTCGTCATAAACGGATTGCCAGCCCCACTTTTGGTTGCTTTCAACAATAAACAGAATTTTGATTTTTTCTCCGCGTTTAACTTTTTCTATAACTCTTTTTAAAATCTTTGCATAGTTGTATTTTGAATTATATTCAGTGTAAGAACAGCTAAAAATATATTTTATAGTATTTATTAAGTTGTTGGTTTCTTTAAAGTAATGTTTTGCAACCCCAAGTTTACGTCCGAAGGTTATTATTTTATTTTTTAAAGAGACTTCATCTATATGGTGATATGATTTATTTTCATCAAAAAAATCAAATGTGTTTAGATAGTTTAAACAGGTTAAATGGTCAAAAACCGTAAAAATCAAAACATCATAATCTATATTTTTTAATTCTGACGGTTTAACAGTTTCAAACCCCAAATAAGAATCAGGTTTGTCAGACTCATATTTTACGTCACAAACCGCAATAATATTTAATTTGTTTTTAATATCATATTTTTCTACAATTTCATCAAAAAGTAGCCCGCAGCCATACATAATTACCTTTTTATTTTTGTATTTTTTTTGCCACAGTGCCAGTTTTTGAGAAAAATTATTCTCTTTTAAAAATGCAGAATAAACGTTGCGCATCTAGTT
Source organism: uncultured cyanobacterium (assembly GCA_947073895.1). Lineage (GTDB taxonomy): Bacteria > Cyanobacteriota > Vampirovibrionia > Gastranaerophilales > Gastranaerophilaceae > CAG-196. The sequence goes on along the minus strand of CAMTNN010000079.1, from coordinate 1,639 downwards.
CTCCCTAACATTGTATAATTCTTTTGGAATTGCATACAAAATAGTTTCGTCATTATCTGGAGAATATTGTCCGATTTTGAAAACATAATCTTTTAATAAATCATTAAGATATAGAGGAATATCCAGCATATCATTGTTGCTGTGATATATTGAAATTGCGAGTTGCGGTCTAAATTTGACAAGGGAATTGCTTCCACCCTTTAAAGCTTTTAATTCTGCACCTTCGATATCCATTTTGATAAAATCAACTTTTTCGAGGCTTCTTGACTCAACAAATTCATCGATTGATATTGCGTCTACTAAAATTTTACGTTCAGAATTGTTTCTGTTCCATGTAGGAGTTACACCTGATGAATATGGTGCATTTACGTTTTCAATGAATTCCAACTGTTCTTGTTTGTCCCACATAGCGTATTTGACAATTTCCAATTCCATCATTGAGTCAATAATATGCGCGATTGTTTTGTTTTTAACATCGTCATAGATTAGTTCAAAAGCGTATATTTTTTTGAGATTTTTGAAAAGCTTTTTAAATATAATCGTGTTTAATCCATTGAACATTCCGCCTTCAAGTATAACTTCTATCGCATCATAATTAATATATGAAGTATAGTGTTTAATAGTGCGTTTTCTGTCTTTTGTTAAATTATGTTTTTTCAAAACGTAATTTTGAATTTTTTCCGTATTATCAGTAATACGAGCTTCAATTAAGTTTCTAAATAACAGTTTATCTTCTTTTGATTCCAAAATATCAAGAACTTTATTATATTTAGAAGGTAAAAACTGTAATCTTTTTAGTGCATTTTTTGAAATTCTTACAAAATTAAGGTCATAGTAATAAAGAAATGCATCTATAATTGTGCAGTCACTGCGAGTTGAAACTATTACAAAATCAAACTGGTTTCTGATATTATCTATGTTTTCCGGTTTATAAATTTTATATCCGTATACTTCACCTGTTTTACCTGAATCTATGAAACAGCTGATTTCAACATCTTTTCTAATATTCTGTAGTAACTCTAATATTGAAATTCCTGCATTTGCAGCACCCCAAATACAAACTTTTGCATTCTTAGGAACAGACGCAATTAAGGTGCGAATGTCTTTATTAATCATATTTATTTCTCCTAATAAAGAAACGGTTTTTAAAACCGTTTCTTATGTATCAATATTGGTTGCATAAACTGCATTTGATTCAATGAAGTCTCTGCGAGGTTCAACCTTATCACCCATCAAAATGTCGAATAACTGGTCGCACATCATAGCATCTTCAATGTTAACCTTTAACAATGTTCTTGTTTCAGGGTCCATTGTAGTTTCCCACAACTGTTGCGGCATCATTTCACCAAGACCTTTGAATCGTTGGATTGTCATACCTTTTTGACCTCTGTCATCAACAATTTTTTGAAGCTGTTCAAATGATGTAATTTCAACTTCACCGTTTTCAGATTCAAGAATAAGTTTTTCTTCTTCTTCAATCAAGAAATCACGTATTAACGGATAAGAGTTTTTGAGTCTCTTGAATTCGTTTGATTTAATGATATTTGCAGTAATCATTTCGTGTTCATTTTCAAACAACTCTAACTGAATAGCGTATTTTGCATTATCAGGATTGTATTTTAATTCCACTTTGTAATTC
>CAMTNN010000078.1 GCA_947073895.1 uncultured cyanobacterium | reverse complement strand
TCGAAACAACTCAAAAAATACATCAGACATTTTAATTTTAAGTGTCTAGTTATACAAGTGCGGCAGCTATTTATACATTTGGAAAAGAATTCTTCAATAAAAAAGAGCCTTAAGGCTCTTTTTTAAAATGGTGGGACCAGAGGGATTCGAACCCACGACCAAGGGATTATGAGTCCCCTGCGCTACCGCTGCGCCATAGTCCCACAGCAAGTAATCTTATTAATTATCACTGCGTTCTCTGCCTCTCGCACGAACGTGACATTTTGTCACTTTCTCTCTTGGCAGAGTGCCATAGCCCACGCATCTGACTAAGATTATAATATCAACTACACATCAAAAAATCAAGCTTTCAAAAATGCTTCTATAAAACCATCCAAATCACCGTCCATTACAGTATCAACATTTCCCATTTCAAACCCTGTTCTATGGTCTTTTACAAGTTTATACGGGTGAAATACGTATGAACGGATCTGCGAGCCAAAGTTAATATCAAAGTTCTCGCCCTTTAACTCTGCCAATTTCTTTTCATGCTCTCTTTGGCGAATTTCTAAAAGCTTTGATGCTAACATCTGCATTGCATTCTCTTTATTCTGTAATTGAGAACGCTCTTGTTGACACTTAACCACAATTCCTGTTGGTTTATGCAAAATTCTAACTGCTGTTTCTACCTTGTTGACATTTTGTCCGCCGGCACCGCCTGAACGCATTGTATCAACTTCAATATCTTCAGGTGGAATAACAATTGTTTTCTCATAGTCCGCGATAATTGGAGAAACCTCACAGGACGCAAAACTTGTTTGACGTTTCCCGTTAGCATTAAATGGCGAAATTCTGACAAGTCTGTGTACGCCTTTTTCCGCTTTTGCATATCCATAAGCGAACTTGCCTGTTATTTTGATTGTCGCAGATTTTATTCCGGCTTCTTCTCCGTCGGATTTATCAATTAATTCTACTTTCCAAGCACGATTTTCAGCCCAGCGTGTGTACATTCTTAACAGCATACTTGCCCAATCTTGCGCATCAGTTCCGCCTGCACCTGCATTAATTGATAAAAACGCGTCAGCTTCATCATACTCGCCTGATAACATTTTTTGGATATCATATTTGTCCAATTGTTTTTCAAGTTCAGCCAATGCTGATTCACTCTCTTTTATAAGCTCATCATCACCAATCTCAACAGCGGTTTGAGCATCTTCCAAAACAGAATCCCACCCGTCAAATAATGCAAGAGTCTCTTTTATTTCGCGAGTTTTTTGCCCTAATTCAGACGCCAAATTTTGATTTGACCAAACATCAGGACTCTGAAGCTTAGCCTCAAGCTCTTTTAATTCCAACTCCATGCCGGAACGGTCAAAGACACTCCTTGTTTTTATTAACTCGTTGTTGTAATTCGCTTATATTCATTTTTGTACCAGCTCCACAACCTTATTATGAATAGCCTCAATTGTTTGAGTTGAGTCAATTACTTTAACTCTTTCAGGCTCATTTTTTGCTATTTCTAAAAATCCTTTTCTAACCCGTTCAAAGAATTCAATTCCTGCTGATTCCATTCTGTCTTTTTCAGCACCAACTCTACTTTGTGATGTTTCTACATCTACATCAAACACAAATGTTAAATCGGGTTTAAGCCCTGAAACAGCAATTTCATTTAATTTTCTTATTTGTTCTATATCTAAACCACGACCGTAACCTTGATAAGCCACAGTAGAATCAGTATGCCTGTCGCATAGAACAATTACACCTTCTTTAAGTGCAGGCTTAATAATACAGTCAACATGCTGCGCTCTATCAGCCAGAAAAAGAAAAGACTCACATTGCGGAGAAACTTCACCATCGTAGTTGAGCAAAATCTCTCTTAACTTTACGCCTAAACCTTTTGCCCCGGGTTCACGGGTTAAAAGAGTTTTATATCCTTTAGCTCTTAAATATTCATCAAGGAGCTTAATCTGAGTTGTCTTCCCGCAGCCGTCCGCGCCTTCAAATGTTATAAATAATCCTTTATCCATAAGTTTATTGTAGCATGAAAATGTTTAATAAATATTTCCATACATCCAGTATGAGCGTAAAACCTTTTTAACATAATTCTTCGTTTCTGGATAAGGTATTTGCTCTACGAACTCATCTGCATCATTATAAATCAATTTTGACATCCAGCCTGATACAGAACCGATTCCGCCGTTATACGCTGAAATTGCATACAAATCTTTGTTCCCCAAAACTTTTTTCAACCCTTCATAATAAGCACTACCAGCTCTGATATTACTTTCAGGATTATAAATATCTCCGGAATATCCTTTGTTTTGATTAATTTCTGCATAAGTAGCAGGCATCAACTGCATTAAACCGCCTGCACCGACATAACTTCCTGCGTAAGGATTGAAATGGCTTTCCTCTTTCAAAATCGCTTCCAAAATAATCGGATTATTATTTCCTTTATATTTTTCTATGAGTTCAAAATAGTGTAAAGGATAAATAAGTCTCCATCTCAAATCATCAAACGGAGGTTTTTTCTGAAGTTCATCCATTGCATTTCTTGCTAGAATTGCTGACACAGGGTAATTTTTATTCTGATATGCAATCCAACTTTGAATAAATTTATCTTTTTTGCAAAGCTCTTCCACAAGGTCATAATCTTTAAGTAAAGCAAGTCTTATAACAAGATTATTATCAAGAGATTTTTTATAAGGGAATACAACAGGCTTAGGAGTCATATTCAAAAATGGAAAACTGCCGTCATCTTTGTATAAATTATAATTTGCTCTATAAGCATAATACGTATCAGGGTAAGTATTTACCGTTTGTTTATAATACCAATTTGCCTTTTCATAATGTTTTAATTTATAAGAAATTTTACCCATATAATACATTACCGCAGGTGCAGATTTTACATTAGGAAACTTCTCTAAATGTAAACGTCCTAACCTTTGAGCATCAGGATATTTTTTCTGAATATATTTTGTAATAAAAATATTATATAAAGCATCTGCGGAAAATTGACCGTTCGGATACTGTTTATACATTTTGTTAAAGCAAGCTTCTTTTAAATTATTTTCAACAACTTCATTACAATTTAAGTAAGAAATATAATCAGCACCCGTTGAAGTATAATTTTTTGATACCAGATAGGAAATACCTTCTCTTCTGGTAGGGAAGGTCGTCAGATAATAATCAATTACCTCATAAACATCTTCATTCTTAGCAGCTGCAGCGTGGTCTTTCAATCCGTATTCGGTATAATATTTAACCTTATCTTTATGTCCGAGCTTGTATTCGTTCTTAGCAAAATCCGTCCAGCTTTCAGCAAGAGTAGTTTTATTCAAAAACTCGGCTGCTTTTGCAAAATCGCCATTTATATAATATGTTTTTGCAATAAGTAAATTATCATAATTTTTAAGCGAAACATCAAGTTTCAAAATTTCATCTACCGAACGAATAGCAAATCTGCCATCAGGGGCTTTTTCTATGTATGTTTTAAAATTATTCAATGCGTTTTGCATAGCTTTTTCATGCTGCTTAGGCTGTTCGGGTAAATCCCTGGCAGTTATAAGACCAAGATAGTATTCGGAAGCTATAGCATAATCGCTGGTCGGGTATTTTTTTATAATATTTTTGAAATGTTTTTTTGCCCTCTTATCCTGAGTTTCAAGCATCAAATTTGCCATATTATATTCACTGATTGGAACAATACTTGATTTTGCTCTCATACGAACAATTTTATTATACTTTTTAATAGCAAGCTCTTTTCTGTCCATATTTGTAGCACATCTTGCCTGTCTAAAAAGTGCAGAAGGTTTTAGATTTGAACCGGAAGGAACTTTCCCAAACTCAAGATAAGCTTTTTCATAATCAGCATCTTTGTAAATTTTTAGTGCATCCGAGTAAGCACTTATCCCTCTGTCTTCGGATGAAACATTGTTATAGATAAAATACCCTGCAGTAAAAATAGCTAAAGCTATTACAAAATATACATCAAATTTTCTTCTTCGTCTTCTCATTCAAACTTATTCCAACATATTCTAATACTAAAAACTGCCTTTGTGAGTAAGTAACTTTTTCAACCACTATTTTAATATATCTTTATGAAAAAAGAAAATCCCGTAATAAAAAATTACATATTTTCGTCAAAAACGCGGGTATTACAAGAAAACCCGCGCTTAGAAAAACCTACTTTTGATATTTTGTTATATCGTGTACCCTTAGAGCAAAATAAGGATTGTTCTTATCTTTTTCTTTTAAGAAAATAACAAAAGTATCATCAAAATAGAAACGTCTTATTTCATTTTCAGGCATCAAAGACATTTTCATGATACTCATAGCAGCTTCGCTTTTAAGCTTAACACCTTTATTATCCATCTCAAATTTAATTGATTCAATTGCTTTATCAATCAGAAGATTTGTTCCCATAACTCTTCTGCCTGAAAGCTCATCGAAAGATTTTTCTTCAAACAATTTTATATTAGGAACTTTTAACTCATCGTCATTTCCAAATACTGTTTCACCATTGAAGGCAGCCTGTTTTTTCAGCATATCTGAATACAAATATTGAAACTCTTTATTAGCAGAATTTTTATACAAATAAACTTCATCATTAGTTTTTGTAGCAAGCATAACAGCATAATCATTACTGTCATTATAGAAAAGAACTTTAACATCATTACCAAAGTTTTTTTCGTTAGAACCTTTCAGAACCCCGAAATACTCAGCTGTTTGACCATCACCAAATGCTGATTGACCAAGTTTATTAAACTCATTTTTAAACTCAAAATCTTTCTTAAGCATTGCGTAAATCAAAAATTTATCATTACGCGGAGTCAAATCCATTTTATCCAAAATATCGCTGGATTCTTTAAATTTCTTACGAATAGCTTTTTCTATTTGTCTTTTAGTATTTTTAGTAACCTTAGTAGTTATTTTATAATAACTCTTTTCAGAAATATCATCTACAGTAAAAGCTTTATTATTAAGCTCATGAACCATAACCGGAGTTCCTTCGCGGAATCTTACAGGATTATGCACAATCTTGTCCATAAAGTCATTCCACACAAGCTGGAATGTACCAACCCAAACTCTGTCTTGCGCGTTACTTCTTGACTGCATTGTCGGCAAGACTTCAATGCCGGCAGCAAATGACTGAATGTTTGCTGCAAATACTAATGTTAATAAAAGACCTAAAAGTTTTTTCATTATTCTCTCCTAAATTATGGTAATTATTTTACCATAACCATAAAAGAATTAAAAATCCTTTATATTTCTTTGCATATACGTTTTGAAATAACGTCCGCCTTCCAAACTCTGCACCAGTCTCTATCTTCGGCCAAACATTCATCAATTTTTTCAAAAACCCTGTTGATATCAGATATTGATTTCTTTTCTTTCAGAATATTAACAAGAACAGTTTTCATCTCATAAACTCCAAGCTGTCTTGAAATATCCCAAACAAGCCAGCTATTGGTGGTTTGAACTTTAGTTACATATTTTTCAAAATATTCCATTGTAAAAATCTCATCAATATAATTTTCAAAAATAGACATCAAGGATTCATAAATATAACTTGCTACCGCTTCCTCAGTCGGAATAAGAAAATCATGCGCCAATTCCTGACCACGGATAAAAAATACAGCTTCATTTTCCTGTAAATCATCCTCTTTTTCAATAACATGCACAAGAGGATATACAAAACCTGTTTGCTCTTTAATTTCATCTCTTGTATCATTAATCTTTTCCAGAATCGCCTCCGCAAATTCTGCAATATCAGAGCCAATTTCTAACCTGATAACATCCTCCCCCAGGGAATTAAAAGCCTCTTCTATCTTATCCTCCACAGTCGGTTGAACCTCTTCCGGTTTTTTAAATAATTGCTTCAATCTTTCTAACATATTATTTTTTTAATTCTGTTTTTAGAAAAGTCAAGAAAACCATGTTATAATATAAATATGTTCAAACGTATATGTAAAATCACCTTTATATCCCACGGAGCTACAGTATACAGTCAGGAAGGAATACTTAACGACAAGTTAAACTATCCGAAGCTCAACGAATGCGGGGAAGAAGAAACAGAAAAAGTCTGCGAATACTTAAAAAAACGCGGAGTGGCTTACGATAAAATCTACTCAAGCCCAAATATCTGCTGCGCACAAACAGCTCAAATCATTGCAAAACTGTTCAAACAAAAATACACAACAATAGATTTAGAATCAAGAAATCATGGTGATTGGCAGGGAAAATCATACAAAGAGCTTTTTGACGAGCTTGGTTCAAAAGCTTTAATCAAAACCCCTGAGAATGGTGAATCAATAGAAGAATTTAACACTAGAGTTTCAAACCTGCTTGATAAATTAATTCAAGAAAACAAGGGTAATAGAATTATAATAGTAACAACTCCGGAAGTTATTCAGGCTGCATTAGCAAAAACTCTTGAATTAACTCCAGAAAATCAACATAAGCTACTCATTAAAACCGGTTCTTTAACTCAAATCAGCTACTTTGAGGGCTGGTCAAGCGTTATCTATTCTAATTATAATCTAAGCTAAACTTGCTACGACTTTATGCTGATGATAACAGAAACACTCCTTTTATAATTAATAAAAAAAGGAGATATTATGATTTTGATACTTAAATGGCTGGTATTAGCCCTTGCAATAATGTTTACAGGATGGATTATCCCCGGGATTACGATATCAAACTTCACTACCGCTCTGGTTGCTGCAGTTGTAATCGCACTTATAAATCTGGGAATCAAACCTGTATTAGTATTCTTAACACTTCCAATTAACATTCTAACCCTTGGAATCTTTATACTAGTTATAAATGCTTTGTTATTTATGTTTATGGCTTACTTAGTTCCCGGAGTTGAAGTCAACGGCTTTTGGAGTGCATTTTTAGGAGCTCTGGTACTATCAATTTTGTCGGTCGGGATTTCCTGGCTCTAATCGAAAAGGCTTGCAGTTTTTTGCAAGCCTTTTTACTTGCAAATTAAGTATTAATTAACTACAATATAATAAAGGGATTTAACGGAGT
>CAMTNN010000077.1 GCA_947073895.1 uncultured cyanobacterium | reverse complement strand
TGATACTGGAAGTTATACCGTAAAGATAAGATACCCCGAATAGAAATACACCTGTAGAAACCGCACTTGTAATTAAATACTTAAACGCTGCTTCTTTAGAATAATAACCTTTATCAGACGCGATTAAAAAATATGTAGGAAAGCTCAACAACTCCAGAGAAATAAAGAGTGTAAGAAAATCATTTGCACTAACAACATTCATTGCCCCGAATATAGCAGTTAAAAACAATGCCTGAATCGTATATGCATTTTGTTTCCGGTTGTGAACCAAGTTTCTTGTAAGAAGTACAGAAAAGAATCCGCAAAGCAAAATCACAAAATGAAACAAAAGAGTGTAACTGTCTGACATTATAGAATTTCTAAAACCAAAATACTGTGGCTCAGTTTGTACAGTAGAAAGCAAAACGGTAGTTAATGCAATTCCAATAACAGAACTCATTCTCGCATATCTAAAATATCTAGGCGATAAAAACATTGAGCACAAGAGTTGAACTAATATAAAAAATCCCAAACACGCCTGCGGGAGCAAAATATTAAACAAATCATTAATCATCTAACTTACTCCATTCAATATGACTGACGGGAATATTCCGAAAATAACCAGCCCTGCTGTGATAGAAGCAAGCACGATAAACTCATGTACGCTTATATCACGATAATCTGCCTCACTCTCTCCAAAAAACGCTGAATGCAAGAATTTAAGCATATAACAAGAGCTTAAAATCAATAACGGAAGAGCAAACACTGAAGAAAGTTTGAGAGTTAGAGACACATCGGAGAATAAAGCACTCATCATTGTTAAAATTTCACTAATAAACGGTGCGAACAATGGAACTCCGATAGAAGCTAAAACAATTAATGTTGCAAACCCGAACAATCTCGGCATAGATTTTGCAATCCCTCCCAGAACGTTAATATCACGGGTTTTGCATCTTAGATAAACAATTCCGCAAATCATAAATAACCCCGCTGTTACAAGAGCGTGCGCAACCATATGAAAAACAGAAGCCGACAAACCTATTTGATTCATTGCACAAAGCCCCAAAAGGATTAAACCCATATTAGAAATACTTGAATAAGCAACAATACGTTTTATATCGGTCTGTGAATACGCAACAAACGCTGTGTAAATAATATTTACTAAAGCAAATACTGCAAGAATCGGAGCAATTACTGCAAAAGAATCTCGCAATATTTCATAATTAAACCTAAAAATACCGTAAGCACCTGTTTTTAACAAAATCCCCGCCAATATTATACTAACAGGAGTCGGAGCATTTGTATGTGCATCCGGAAGCCACGTATGCAGAGGAATAATAGGAAGCTTCACGCCAAAACCTATCAAGAAACATATTGCAATTAACATTTGGATTTGATGAGGAATCGGATTTGCAAAAATATCTGCAAACGAAGCGGATAAAACACCTGTCATTACATAGTTATAATAATGTAAAAGCAGCATTCCAAGCAGCATAATCATACTGCCTAAAAACGTAAATAATACAAATTTTACTGCAGATTTTTTTGCTTCAGGATGAGGCTCTGCTGAAAAATCCCCGCCGATTAAGAAATATGCAGGAATAAGTTCAAGTTCCCAGAACATAAAGAATACAAACATATCAGATGCTGCAAAAATACCGAGAATTGATGACATCAATAAAAGCAGCATTGAATAATAAAATTTATGATTCTTACGTATATTCAATTTGCTTGAAATTGATGCGATCAAGAAGATAAACGAAGTTAACACTGTTAAAATCATCCCGACTCCGTCTAATTTAAACGAAAAAGTCACTCCCATTGATTGAATCCAATCCAAACCAAAGAAGCTTATTTTGCTTAAATAAGGGTTTGCGGAATCAAAAAATGCAAGCATAAATACCGCATAAATAAAATGAAATACGCAAAAACCTTTAGTAAAACGCCTTACAACAATTTCATTTCTTGTAAAAAACGGTGACATCAAAATAAACGACGCAAGCATCGGTAAAAATATTAAAAACGGTATTGAAAGCAATCTATCCACTTTGAATTATCCCCCTATATATCTCAAATAAAGCCATACATAGCCTATTATCAAACAACTTATTATTACAGTAATTATTATAAACGCATACGCGTTATATCGTTGAATATTTCCGTTTTGAGCAACCAAATAAAGCTTAGAAAACATCTTTGCAATACCTGTTGTTAACCTAACTGCGCCATTCATAACATTATTTTCAACCCAATCGGAAACCTTAACCCCGCATTTCGCAGAATTAATAAGCAGATTATAATTTCCAAAGAATTTTGTATCAATTAAATTAGAAAAATCTGCTATTTTAGCGTATATTGTACTCATAGTTTGCGTATAAAATTTATCCAAATAAAAACCGTTATACGCTAAAGGATAAAGCACAGGAACTTTCCAAAACGCATCTTTAATATAAAGAACATAAACACAAATCCAAGCAGTAAGCGCTGCCCAGAAAGGTTCTGAAACTTCATATTTAACTAATTTTCTTACAATAAAATAAAACACAATATTCAAAACAGTAAGAATTACAGGCACAAACGGTATTTTTTTGTCTTTATTCACGCCAAGAAGCAAAGCAATTCTTATTATATAAAACGCTGTCATAAAAGAAATCAAGCAGAATAAAACTTTAAGAGTCAAGCTCAAGTCTAAATACATAAATTCTTTTGCAACCATGCCGGAAAAAATTATTCCCGAAAGTGACAAACCGCCGATTAAGAATAAAACAAAATTAACAAGGTCAAACTTTTCACCCTCCTTAGGCAAAGTCAAGAATAGCATTGATTTTATAAGCGCATGAGCTATAAAAAATATAATCGCCGCCTTTATATTTCCCATCCCGAGAGCGAAAAACATTAATCCAATCTGAGCGGATGTTGAATATGCCAGAACTTTTTTAGGATGGTTTTGTGCACAAGCTGAAACTGAACATACAAAAGCTGTTAAAAGTCCCAAAACCGCAATTAGTTGTAATAATCCATTATCCAAAGAAAACATCGGATATAAACGAATTATTAAAAACACACCCGAAACTACCATCGTCGCAGAATGCAAAAGGGCACTAACAGGAAGTTTCGCTTCCATTGCATCCTGTAACCAGGTATAGAACGGAAACTGAGCAGACTTAACAGCAGCAGCCGCAATAAATAATAAACAAATACCCCAAAACAAAGGTGTAGAAGCATAAGCGTTAATTAGGGTTGAAATAATATTCATATCAACAAAAGAGAGTGTTGTAAGTCCCCAATTATCAGAATTAGAATACATCAAATACGAGCACAAAATAATTGCACCGATTAAAGCCGTATCTCCAATTCTGTTTATTATAAAAACTTTTTTGGCTGCAATTGATTTTTCCTTTTTAAAATATTCAAACCCTATAAGCAGATAAGAAACAACTCCGACAATTTCCCAAAAAACATACGCTTCAAAAAGATTCGGGCTAAAAAATAATCCGCACATAGCAAAGTTAAACAGGTTCAAAAGCGCATAAAACCTATATGTTTTCTTTTCATTTTTCATATATGAAATAGAAAATATCTGAATCAGAAAACTTATCACAAACAATACAAATGCAAATACAAGTGATGTTTTATCAACATGCAGACCTGCCGAAATTATAAAATCATTTATTTTTATAAACGGCATCTGTGTTTCCAATATCAAATTATTGTTATAAAATAGCGCTAATCCGCTTAACAGTGCACCTGACAGAGACGCAAACAATGTAAGAGTATAAATAACTATTTTATTAACATATACAGAGAAAAACCGCCCGAGCATGATAATCAAAAATATCCAGAACGGAATCAAAAGTATTAAATACATATTATCCAAAATCATATCTGCCACTTTATAAATCTCCGTAGTTTTCAATATTTTCTGACTGTTTTTTGTTATACATTAAGTAAAAAATATACAACGCAACCGCTAACTCAACGGCACCAATTCCCACATAAAATAATGTGAACAAATAACCGTCAAAACTTACACTGTCACAGAAAGTTGCAAAAGTAATAAAATTAATATTAACCCCCGTCAAAATAAACTCAATCGAAATCAAAACTTTTATCACATGTTTTGACAAAATTGAGCCGACAATCCCGATTACAAAAAGGAGAAGCCCGAGGAAAAGATAGTTGTAAATAGTTATTTCCTGCATCTTCCCTCCTTTTTGAACAAGCTTAAACCTACAACAATTATGGTTAAAATAAGCGACATTAATTCAAATGCCCAAACATATTTTATAAATATTCCGCTTCCGAACGCTGACATAGCACTAATCGGATTCACTCCGTAAAAATCAACTTCACCAAGCGCAAAACGTATAATCGAAAGAACTGCTATTGCAAATAACCCGCCTGTAAACAGCGTCGCAAATGTTAGTTTTGAACTTGCTTTATTTTCATCTTTCTTTAAATTGGTAAACATTATTGCCAAACCCAAAATCACAGGAACAGCAAGTCCATAAACAGCTATTTGAATAACTGCGTTATATTCTGAGCCAAGAACATAAAACAAAACTCCGACTAAGAAAAATACCATTATTGCAGATAGCAAAGAATGAAAAATATTCCTAAAACTAATTGCAGCCACTGCAAAAAGAATGGTTAAAGCACAAAGAGGATAAAAAACTATAGGAGTATCAATTCCGTTCATTATTTCCTCCTAACTTATAAACTAATTCTAAATCATTCTTATTTACAGTTGCAAGTTCGTATTCTCCGCTCATTTTTATTGCACCTCGGGGACAATAATACATACAATTTCCGCAAAAAATACATTTTTTCAAATCAATTTTAAACTCACCCTCTGACATTGATATTGCACCTGTCGGACAAACCTTAATACAACATTGGCATCCAACACAATTTTCTACCACAGGTTTCCCGCGAAAATTTTTAGGAGAAACCATTTTTTTCTCAGGATATTCTAAAGTTACAGGCTTTTTAAACAGGTGTTTAAAAACAGTAAGCATACCTATCAACAATTTATGCATAAACACCTCCCGACAAGAATTTGAAAATAACCATCAAAAACAGGTTCAATATAGAAATCGGAAGCAAAACCGTCCAAGAAAACTTAAGCAAATCATACGGAGCGACTCTCGGTAAAGTTGCACGTACCCAAATTGCAAGGAATATTATCAGACCCGATTTAATAAGCAGCCAAAAAGCCTGTTCAAAGTATAAAACCCAACCTGATGTCAAATATCTTCCAAATGGTGATAGATATCCGCCCAAAAACAGAACCGCAATAAACAACGCATTAGCAAACAGCATTGCATACTCCCCTAAATAAAACAGAGCAAATCTCATGCCGGAATACTCAGTATTATATCCGCAAATCAATTCACTTTCAGCCTCAGGTAAATCAAACGGACAGCGATTAAGTTCAGCCAGAGTAGAAATAAACATTATTACAAAACCTATAAAACAAGGAATAAAATACCATCCAAAAACACCGCCTTTTGAACTTTGCGCCAACGTTATCTGAGTTAAATTCATTGAAGACGCTAAAACCACAACCGATAAAACAGTAAACGCAATCGGAAGCTCGTAAGCCAAAACCTGCGCAACATTTCTCATTGCACCAAATAGCGAATACTTATTATTACTTGCCCAACCTGCAAGTAAAATACTTAAGACAGGAAACGCAGCAAGCACCATATAAATTAGCAAATTAGTCTGAAAATTCATAAATGTGAACTCCGAACTAAACGGAATCAGTCCCAGAACTACAAGCACAGGAGTAAACATCAAAATCGGCGCCAAATTAAAAAGGAATCTATCAGCTCCCGCCGGAGTAATATTCTCTTTACAAAGAAGCTTGAATGCATCCGCGATTGTTTGCAAAACTCCCCATAATCCTACGCGGTTAGGCCCTTTTCTTTGAGTAAACCAACCCAAAAGTTTTCTTTCAAATAATACCAGCGCAAGAATCACAACCAGCAAAACCGCAAAAATTATACAAACAGGAACAATATAAAAAGTTATATCCCCGAATAATTGCGGAATATTATGGTTACTCAAGAATTCTATATATAAAAAATACAAATAATTCATTACTTATCAACCTCCGGCAAAATTATATCCAGAGAGCCCGCAATAGCAATTGCGTCATTTAGATATTCTCCTACAAGCAACTTTCTTAAAAGATTAACAGCATAATAAGAACCCGTTCTCCATTTGAGTCTATACGGATTTTTACCACCGTCTGATTTTATATAACAGCAAGCCAACCCTCTCGGAGCTTCGATTTCAGACTCAAACTCGCCCTCAGGAAGCTTTAAAGTCAAAGGATTAATAAGATTTTGTTCTAAATCTCCGCCTTTCTTCAAATACTCAACAGCCTGACGAACAATCTTTGCACTTTCCTGAATTTCCAAAACTCTTGCCTCATAACGTGCAAAAGAATCGCCTTTTTCCAAAACAACAGTCTTAAAATCAAATCCGCTGTATAAATTATCCCTCAAACGGAAATCCAAACTCATTCCGCTTGCTCTTAAGTTAACGCCTGTAACAGAACCGTTAAGAGCATCAGGAATACTAAGAATCCCCTTTCCCTCGGTTCTTTGTCTAAAAATTGGATTATCTGTAATAATTCTATGGTAATCTTTGATTTTTTCAGGCAAAATATCAAGGAACCTTTCAACGTCATCAAGATCAAACACATCTCGTCTTACACCGCCAAATACGAAATAATTATTCATCATTCTCTGACCAGTAATTTTTTCAAAGTATTGAAGAATAACTTCTCTTTCCCTAAAAGCGTAAAAGAAAGGCGAAACAGCACCCAAATCCATTAAAAAAGCACCAATCCAAAGAAGGTGAGAAGCGATTCTATTCAACTCAAGCATCATTACCCTGATAGCACGCACTCTATCAGACAACCTTACACTAAGAGCGCCTTCAACGGTTCTGCAAAGTAATTCCGAATAAAAGAAACCTGCAAGATAATCAATCCTGTCCACAGTCGGCAAATATTGGATATAGCTAAGTTTTTCAGCCATTTT
>CAMTNN010000076.1 GCA_947073895.1 uncultured cyanobacterium | reverse complement strand
TCCCTCGTCGCTGAGTTTTTCCGGAACACCTACTGATTTAAGCCATTCATAAACCAAATCACCTGCTTTTTCCGCATCAGCGGCGTCAGCCTTTAAGCCTGCGGCAATTGGTTCTAAGATGTAAGCAAGAGTGTTTGCTTTGTCTTTGTATATTGTTTTGATAACGGCAGGTAAAAGCATTGCTAAACCAAGACCGTGTGAAAGTTCGTGTTTAACAGCGCTCAACGGGTGTTCAAGTGCGTGTGTGTAGTGTAACAAACCGTTGTCGAAGCAAACTCCGCCCATCATAGCCGCGTAAGCCAAGAAATATCTTGCTTCTAAATCATCAGGATTTTCGATTGCTTTAGGAAGATATTTTGCAACGAGCGTGATAACTTCTCTTGCAAGCGTTGTCGTATAAGGTGATGCAACAGCGGAAGTTGCGGCTTCAACAACGTGGTTAACCGCGTCGATTGAAACAAATCTTGTTTGTTTAGGTGATAATTTTGTCATTAATGCCGGATCATCAATTGCATACATTGGATAAATGCAATCATAAGCAATTGCAGGTTTGAAATTCTTTTCCAAATTTGTAACAACCGCAAATCTGTTTGTTTCAGTACCTGTACCGTGAGTAAGGTTAATTGCCACAATCGGAGCCGCCTCAGCTGGTGCAAAGGTGAATTCATATATATCATTTGCAGTCTTATCAGGATATTTTAATAGAATTGCAACTGATTTCCCAGCATCAGTTGGTGAGCCACCACCAATAGCAATAACAGCTTTTGCACCAAAATCCTTTGCAATCTTAGCCGCTTCATTAACAGCTGTAGTTGTTGGATTTGGGGTAACTCCATCATAATTAACATATTCAATACCGTTATTTTTAAGCGCACGCTCAACTATATCCCACGCTCCTGTCGCTTTATAAGCGTTTTTTCCGCTCATAACAATGACTCTGTCAAGTCCTTTTGATTTAAAATCCTTAGCAATATCCTCGATTTTATTAATCGCACCGCAGCCAAAGTAAACACAGGTTCGGGTTCTAATCTCACGAACATCATGGATATTAATATCCTTTTCCCACATAATAAATTCTCCTTTCTATAATAAAGACCACAACCTAATTATAGCCAATATGTAACACATTGTAAAGCTCCCCCGTCAACCACCCCAACCAGCGCGAACCCGTCTGTAGTCTTACTTAAAGGCGCACCCGTAAGCATACCTAAATCCAGTAATCCCACCAAATGTGCGCCGCCCCTTATTAAAAGACTTGCAATTATTTGAAAAATGGGTATAATAGAGTCATAAGTCGCGGGAATCTCAATAGAGACGCGACTGAGAGTAATTAGTGTATAGGAGAGTTATTATGAACAAAGAAGAATTAGTAAAAGAGATTTCAAAAAAGACTAAATTGTCTCAAAAAGTTTCATCTGATGTTTTATCAGCTACTTTAGAAATCATCCAAAAAACAGTTGCTAAAGGTAAAAAAGTTACTTTAGTTGGTTTTGGTACTTGGGAAGCTCGCAAAAGAGCTGCTAGAGTTGGTAGAAACCCTCAAACTGGTAAAGAATTAAAAATCGCTGCTAAAACAGTTCCTGCTTTCTCAGCTGGTAAATCATTCAAAGAACTTGTAAAATAGTTTTTTCAACAAGGGACGGCAGACATTATAAAGAACTACTGGCGGATTGGTCAAAACGACTAGTCCGCCTTTTTCATGGAACTACGAGTGAGTTCAAATTGGTTGGATAAGTTTTAGCTGTTAGTAACGGTGAGAACATGGGATAGCGGAATTCCACCCTGTACAGCCGGCTTGTTAACAACTTGACCGTTAATGTACATTACTGTTGAACCACCGCCATCAAGGTTCATAGCATTAACACAACCTAACTCTTTCATTATATTAGCAAGTTCCATTAACGTAAGCCCAATTGAAGAACCTTCTCTACCGTCTGCAGTCAGCATTATCAAATGGTTTTCTTTAGTATAACCTATTGCTGTACGCGGATTGCGTCCGCCTATTGAAGCAAGCTTCTGCGCTGTCATATCAACATAGACTTCGTTATTCTTAACCAGATAAGGCCCGCCGCTTATAATATGATTTACATTATCCCAACCGGGATTGGTTTTTATATTTAATTTAAACTTCCTTGCATTAATAATTGTATTAATATTCTTTTCTGAACCGACAACCACAAAACCGTTTTTAGGTATTGCATTTGCCTCATAAGAAGCTCTTACGAGCTTCCCATCCGCGACAACTATTTGTTTACCATACTTAGGAGAAGGCGGAGAAACTGTTCCCCAGTCCGGCGTATAAACAATTGTATGTGTCGACAACATTCTAGGCTGATTGATATTATCAATTTTTAGCCCTCCTATATTAGTATCTACACTCGCATTTAGCTGCACTCTTGCCATGTCATAGCCGTTATCGAAAATTCCCATGGCAACTCTATCATAAATCGGGCCTGTGTAAACCTTTTTGTTTATCATTAATGTTCCGAGAGGGACTCCGGTTTGAGGCTTAAAGTATCCGCCGTTAATTGCAACAATTGCATTATCTTTGGCCGCTATTCCTGAAATTTTTCTTCTTGAAGCAAGAGTATCAGATGCAATTTGCGGCTCTACTGATAAACCTGGATTTACTCCCTGACAGATTTCAACAACATTGATTCTTACAGGTCTGCCATTGTATAGCCGAACCATTTTAATATGTTTTATACCTTTGTCTACATCTGTAATTACTGAGCCTGAATACTTATTTTTTATGTTGGTTTCAAATATTACCTCTCGGTTAGTTTGATTTTCTTTTATATAATTTAATGTTGGTGATAAGCCGGTATAATTTCCTACGCTGATTCCGCTTGCGGGCAGATTTAATAACAAACAAATTGCAATAGTAATTCCCGCCGCGCTCGTCGCGATTTTTTCAATCCTTGGTCTTTGTAATACCAGCGTATCCATGGGTTTCTTCCTGTGTTTTTAAGTAACCGGATACCTTTTTTATTTAAGAGTGGTGTGGGGTTTTGTAACACTCTATTTCCAGCAATCTGGGGTAAATGGTATATATAAGTATGTTGTGGAAATCTTATCGATCGGGTGAGACGAGACCGGTAAATGTATATCTCACCCTATACTTATATTATAGCATACACTTAATAATCATACAAGCCTTATATAATAATACTTTTGAGCTATTTTTAAAATGTTATTTTTACACTTATTGTTTATGGTATAATAATTTTATGAGTTTAATTTCAATTTTAAAGAAAAAGAATAATAAAATACTATTTACAACTCCAAGCCATGGAGGGAAGTTTTGTATTTTTCATAAATTTTATCAGTGGTATAAATCCGATATATCGGAAGTAGACGCTTATGATCCGCAAAAAGGCTTAAATGAGGCTGAAAAAAAAGCTTCTGTTATCTATGGAACAAAATACACAAAATTTCTTACAAATGGTTCTACAAGCGGAATAATAGCTGCAATTTTAGCAAGTGGCGGAAAAAAGATTCTGATATGGAATAACTCTCATCCTTGTCACAAAAACGGATGCAAACTTGCTGGCGCAGAAATAATTGAATATAACTTACAACTTGATGAAGAATGGGGAGTTTACAAAGCAATCACAGCAGAAGAAGTGCAAACGCTAATACAAAATACTGGTGCTGATACAATTATAATCACAACGCCATCTTATGAAGGTTTTGCAGCGAATGTAAAAGAAATCAGCGAAGTGTGCAAAAAGCACAACGTTACTTTTATTGCAGACGAAGCCCATGGAGCTTTGTATCCATTCTCAGACAGACTGCCCGAATCTGCAGTAAAACATGCTGATTTTACAGTTCAATCATTACATAAAACAGCAGGAGGTCTAAACCCTACAGCGTTATTACATTCAAACAGCATTAATCCAACAGAAGCCTTAGCAATAATTTCGACAACATCGCCGTCTTATCCCATGCTTGCAACAATTGAAGCTAATATTAATTATTTGAATTCTTCACGCGGAAGAAAGGCATTAGAAAAACTCATTAATAATATAGAGAGTCTAAATATACCTCGTGGCGGAGATGACATTACAAAAATTCTTATAAAAAAAGCGGGGATAAGCGGATACGACCTCTCTGAAACTCTCTTCAATAAATACGGAATTGAAGATGAACGCACAAATAACATATCAACAATGCTTTTATGCGGAATTGGCACTGATACTAATAACCTCAATAAGCTAAAAAAAGCTCTAAACAACCTCGGTTTTTAAATCATCTTTTTTACAAGCAGCAACCGCCAAAGAATCACAGCGTTCATTGTATTCATGACCGGCATGGCCTTTTACCCAGATAAATTCAACTTCGTGCTTTTCTTTAGCTGCAAGCAGACGTTTCCACAAATCAACATTCTTAACAGGAGTTTTACCAGCTGTTTTCCAGCCTTTTTTAATCCAGCCGTCAATCCATTTTTTCTCAAAAGCGTCAATAACATACTTACTATCAGAATAAATAGTAACATCACATGGTTTTTTAAGCGCCTCCAAGCCAATTATAACAGCTAATAGTTCCATTTGGTTATTAGTCGTTAATTTATAGCCCTGAGACAATTCTTTTTCATGCTTAACGCCATTTTCATCTATATGCACTAAAATGGTGCCGTAGCCTCCGACACCCGGGTTTCCGCTGCAAGCACCATCAGTATAAATTGTAACTTTTGTCATTTACGCTGCAATACCTTTAATTTCTGAAATCAAGTATTTAGCAGCCCATTCAAAATCTTTATTGCTTGATGCAGCTTCTTTAAGATATTCAACAGAAGCTTCACCAATTCTAATAAGAGCCATTGCAACAACCCCTCTTTGAACTCCGCGAACTTCCTGCAATTTGCTAACTAATTCAGGAACAACAGATGTACCTTGTTCGACAAGAACATTTTCCAATTTATTTTTAGTTGTATTATCAGCTGTTTCTAATTTACAAAGAATTTCTTCTACCAATTGCATTTCAATATCTCCTTCACATAATCATTTCTTTTAATATACACATTATAAAGTAAAATTTTATAAAAACCCGATTTCCTTACATAATCTTTATATGAATATTAAAAAGTTTTAGTAAATGTCATATTAAATGTATTATAATTACGAGTTGAGTTAAGTTTATCACATTTTTGGTTATATGATAAAGAAACTTGGGTAGTAGGATTAACTTTAACACCTGCTGTAATACCGAAATTCAAGTTATTTTCAGTTGTTTCGTTAAAATTACCCATATGCAATCTTTGATTTTCATAACCAACAGATGCACTACCAAAAACGACAGCTTTTGTATTATTTAACTTTTGCTGCCCCCAAATACTTGCAGATGCACCAAATTCTGTTGTAGGAGCTGTAACTACAGCATATCCACGAGCTTGAGCTCCAAAAACACTGTTTTCTGATGGTTTAACTTGAGCAGAAGAGGCTAAATTAAATTTGCCCCCAAGCTGTAATTTTGGAGCATAAGAACCTAAAGAAAGGTTAAGATCATCAACTATACCAACAGAAGCAGTGTTTGATAATTCAACATTACCAACTTTATTGTTGACTGTTATACCATCTTCTAATGCAATACGAGCATCTCCACAATATTTGTCTTTATCCCGAAAAGCCCCTCCCAAAATAGCAGTTGCTTTTGCAGTATTATTGACAGAAAGACTTTCTGTTGTTACCAAATTTGTTTTTCTAGCCAAAGAGGTCTTTATAAAAAGAGTATTATCACTTTTATTTTCGTAATTATCTGAAGAATCAATTTCAATTATAGATGTATCATTTACAACAAGCGTTCCATTTGTTATTAAAGATATTTCATTATTGTATTGTTCTGAAATAGCCTTACTAATAGATGTCAGATTTTTATCCCTACTATCACAAATATTAAACCTTTCTCCTTTAACATTTGTAACAATTCCATCCACTGCAAACTGTACTTCATCACCACATTTTAATTTTTGAGTTTTTTTGAATGCTACATCCGCACCATAGCTTTTTGATTCAATAAAATTAGAAGTTTCCCCCTTTTGTTGGTAAGCAAACGTTGCTGACAATTCAGAATTAGAGTTTTCACCTGAAAATACCATTCTACCACCAATTTCTCCTCTTATTCCTGAATTTGCAAATTCAACATTTGCATTTACAGCTGGCCTTGAAGCTATTGAAAAATCTGCAACAGTTTCATCATTATAATCAGATTTATCCATTTTATGTCCAAAAACAGATTCTTCTTTATAAGCATATTCTTGAAATAAAACATTATTTTCTTGAAGAGAATAGTACCCAACAGAATTAAACGCTTTATTATTCTTATTAATAACTCCTAAGGCATCTTTAATATTATTAGCTTCAATTTCAAGTTGACTTCCATAGTCATTAAAAATATATTTACCATCAGACTCTTTATATATTAAGGTTGCATGATTCGCTTCAGAAGTTCCACCTGACACACAACATGCTTCAATTCCGCATTCTTGAAGGGCTGTCATAACCTGTTGGTGGATTGTACCACAAATTAACCCCGGCATTTCTTCGCCATCTTTTAAGTTCAAGACATTTGAAAATGTCTCGCTTGCATGAGGTAAATTTGTATATTTTATTGAATGATCATAGTGACTTTCTAAATCATTCAATAAATTTGAAACAGTTGCCCTTATTACTTCAGGTTTATCTTTATTTTCCATAATATGAGCTTTGATGTACTCATAGGGCGATGTCGAAGAATCGAATTTTCTAATTTTATCAAAACTTAAAGCCTGAGCGAAATTTTCATCTCTTGAAACATCAAATGTCTTTGTTAAAACTCCTGCTTCTGAATCATAAATATAACCTAACTGTTCTGCCATCTCAAGATTAATATTTTCATTCATCCAATCTTCAAATGAATCTTCAGAATGAAAGCTATTATGTATTTCACGAAGATCTAAGCTTTTTGTTGTTATCTTATCAGGAATAAGCGGCATTCCATTTATCACAGCACTCCCATTGTCAATCAAAAAATCATTTTTATATCCAATCGATACATTTAGTTCTAAATTTTTGTTATTCTCTTT
>CAMTNN010000075.1 GCA_947073895.1 uncultured cyanobacterium | reverse complement strand
TTCTGATGCTGAGTTAGAAAGAATTCTAACTGATTTAAGCATTATATTTTCAAAATCATTACGTGAATAATGTGTTATTTCTTTTTCAAACTGAGAAAAAAGTATAAGTGCTAATTCTCTTGATGCGCGTCTAGCTTGCATAATTTATCTCCTATATTTAATTTTTTTTATAATAATAACATGAAAATGTGATATAATAAATTTACTTAGGAGGAAATTTATGGGAAATAAGAAACGTGCGGTAATTATTGTAATTGACTCTATGGGAATCGGTGCAATGCCTGATTGTCAAGAATTCGGAGACACAGAACAATGTAATACGTTAAAAAATGTTTGCACATTCAACAAAGGTCTTGATGTACCTGTACTTGAAGCATTAGGATTAGGAAACATTCAAGACTTTGAAGGTATTGAAAAAACATCAACTCCGATAGGTCAGTACGGAACTCTTCAAGAAAAATCAAAAGGCAAAGATACAACCACAGGTCACTGGGAGATTGCAGGGCTTGTAAGCGAAAAACCTTTTGCGACTTTCCCGAACGGATTTCCTAAAGAACTATTAGATAAATTTATTAAAGAAACAAATTGCGGCGGTATTCTCGCAAATATTCCGGCAAGCGGAACGGCTATTATTGAACAATTAAATGATGAACACCACACAACAAAATATCCGATTGTTTATACATCTGCAGACAGCGTTTACCAGATTGCAGTTGATACAGATTTGATTCCACTTGAAACACTTTACAGCTGGTGCGAAACAGCGCGCAAATTGTTAGACGAAGGAAACTATAACGTAGCACGTGTAATTGCCCGTCCTTATAAAGTAATTGATGGCAAACCAACCAGAATTTCCAAAGACAGACGCGATTATTCAATGGTTCCTCCTAAAGAAACAACTTTGGACAGAGCAAAAGCTAAAGGCATGAAAGTAATAGGCATAGGTAAAATCGAAGACATTTTCTCTAAAAAAGGAATCACTCACGCAATCCATACAGGTTCAAACAAAGAAGGACTTGAACTTACTCTAAAAGCTTTAAAGAATGAACTTCCGCTTTCTGAGATGAAATATGCGGATGCAAATATTACGGATGAAACTCGCGAAATCATCTTCACAAACCTTGTTGACACAGATATGTTATTTGGTCACAGAAACAACGCAGAAGGTTACGGAAATGCAATCGAAGAAATTGATGATTATTTAGAAAAAATCTTACCTTTAATCAGTGAAGATGATTTATTAATCATAACAGCAGACCATGGTTGCGACCCAACAGTAGAAGGAACCGACCACACAAGAGAATATGTTCCTGTTCTTTATTACTCAAAAGGGATTGAACCAAAAGATTTAGGTTTAATATTAGGCTTCGATTCAATAGCAGAGCGTGTAGAGAACTGGCTATTTTAATTTCTAATTTTATCATGTATAATAATTACATCCGGAAATCCGGATGTAATTATTAAAAAGGAGATACTATAATGAAAGTAACAGTTAATGATTCATGTATTGGATGCGGCGCTTGCGAATCAATTTGTGATGCTGTATTCATTGTTGAAGATAGAGCATGCGTTAAAGCAGACGCAGTTGCAGAAAACGAAGATTGTGTAAAAGAAGCAGCAGATGCTTGCCCTGTTAGCGCAATCGAAATCGCATAATTAAATTTAAAGCAAAAAGGCGGCTCATTCTGAGCCGCCTTTTTTTATTTTATCCTCTAATAAAATTCAACAAAATTCTTCTTGCGTTTTTGGTCCAACTCATTTTGACTTCTGAAATATCTGTAATTTCTGTTACAGGAAATTTTTCAGGCAAAGTCGTTCTTTTATATTTAACAGCAGGATTCCCCAGAAGCATTACATAAACCGGCTTGTACTCATCAGGAATTTGCACCATCTCTGAAAGTCTCGGCAAAAGTTTAAAACATGTCTGTGCAAATCCGCACCAACAAGTCCCGAGCCCTAAACTGTTTGCATAGAGTTCAATATAAGAAAGTGCAATAATCGGATCAACATTAGCGCAAGGAGCATGAATATGTGATGAGACAACTACCATGTGAGGTGCACCTCTAAAAATTACATCTTCACCGTTTTCAAAAGCCGTTTTGAATTTTGAAAATTTACTTGCTAACTTTGGCATAAACGGACTTTCTAATATCTTTAACAATTTCTTGCGTGTATAGTCTCTTAAATAATCCATAGCAGATTTTGATTCCACAAACGCAAAATGCAAAGTATTTGTATTACATCCGGTTGGAATATAAGGAAGCATGGCTTTAAGTTTTTCAAACATTTCAGAAGAAATTTCTTCATCTTTGTATTGCCTTATACTTCTGCGACTCTGGATTAAACCCAACACCTTATCTGAATCCGGCAAACTTGGATTCAATGCGTCGTCTATAGATTTGCCATTAATTGAAATCGCTCCCGTAGGACAAATCGCCATACAGTGAGTGCAATTAAGACAACGCTCTTCTCCGCCTTCGGCAGCTCTTGGGAATAAATCTTCTCCTCCTTCAAGCGAGTATGAAACACAGTCTTTAATACATGCACCGCATCTTGTACATTTT
Organism: uncultured cyanobacterium; assembly: GCA_947073895.1. Lineage (GTDB taxonomy): Bacteria > Cyanobacteriota > Vampirovibrionia > Gastranaerophilales > Gastranaerophilaceae > CAG-196. The sequence goes on along the minus strand of CAMTNN010000075.1, from coordinate 4,612 downwards.
TCTTTATTTATTTCGATTTTAGCCATTTATCCCACCCCTCGGTTATTTATCGTATTGATTATTATTTTAAGAAAGAGTTTAATATAAATATGTTAATTGAAATCTTTGAAAAAATAAATAATTTTAACGAAATTATATTTACACCACTGGATAACTTGATTGAAAAACTCCCGATTGCAGATTGGGCATCTGATGCAATAATCGACAGTTTTCATATGTTGCCGCTTTTATTTCTTGCGTTTGTATTAATCGAAGTTATGGAATTTTATTTTTCAGACAAAATTGACAACTGGGTTAAAAATGCGAAAAAAAGTTCAGTAGCAGTAGGAGCATTAGCTTCGATTTTACCTCAATGCGGATTTTCAGTCATCGCAAGTAGTTTGTATGCAAGGAAACTTCTTACTCGCGGATGTTTGTTAGCAGTTTATCTCGGGACTTCGGATGAAAGTATTCCGATACTTCTCGCGTATCCGGAAAAAGCACATTTGATTATACCAATTGTCGGAATAAAATTATTTATTGCAATTTTCGCAGGATATTTTATAGACTTTGCACTTCAATCAAATAACCAAGAAGAAGAAACAACCGAAATAGTTGAAGAAATTCATGAAGAAGGATGCTGTAATCATAATCCGGAAACAGGAAATAAAAAAGAACTCATTCTTCACCCGATTCTACATACCGCAAATATTTTTGCATTCATACTTGTAATAACTTTGTTTTTAAACTTTGCACTAGAAAACGTTTCATTGAATTCTTATCTTCATACATCCCACAAATATTTGCAGTGTATAATTGCTGCTATTATCGGCTTAATTCCTAATTGCGCCGTATCAATAGCAATAACAATGATGCTGATTAAAGGTTCTATAGCTTTCAGCGCTGCAATGAGCGGATTATTATCAAATGCGGGATTAGGTTTATTGGTATTGTTAAGACATAACGATTTCAAAGACACTGTAAAAATTATCTTTACTTTACTGTTAATAAGTATAATTGCAGGCTGGTCAATTCAGTTTTTACTTTAAGCCTTTTATAATATCTCTTGCAGATTCGAACTTATCTTTGTTTTGATTGTGACATTGTCCTCTGATTTTTAACTTTCCGTCAGAGGTAAAAATATAACGTTCATACCGAAGCTCCTTACCGCAATCACAAGTTACTCTAACTCGTCTTTTACCATCTTTAAAAAATTCGCCTTCCAACTCAGCACCTTTTAAGTCATGGTAAACCTTTTCTGTCATAACTCCATCTGCAAATTGAACCGTTTCTTTTTTATATCCGAACGCTTGTGTATTACGTTTAATTGAACCGGTATATTTTTCTCCGGTAGCTTTAACCGTTGCAATACCGTCTTTTATTTGCACACCATTCTTTGCAAGAGCTTGCTCATAGGTTGAAATTGATTTTTTACCTGCAACAACTGCTACTGTCCCGAGCACAGCCAAACCTGCAAGCGCCATATATAATTGCTTATTGTCTTTCTTTTTGGAAGTGTCATTTTTAGCAGACGAAATTACAGGACTTTCCTGCACTGATTTGAATGAAGAATTTATTGTAATAATTGGGTTGATTGATAACATATTTTAATCCTCTACCAAGGTTTTTTTATTTTTATTTTATTAAGCCCATCCAAACCACTTGTTATTTTGCCAAAAATCTCACTTGTTTTTTTAGTAACAGTATCTGCAGCATTCATAATGGTACCTACAGTTTCTTTTACAGTTTCTTCAACGGTTTCTTTTGCACTGTCTACAAGATCTTCTACAATAGGATTGCCTTTTCCAAGCGAGTCTCTCAATCCTTCAACTTTTTCTGATATACTGCCTCCTGCTATAATTATAGCATCTGATATTGCTCCCGCACCTTTTTTGAGTGCACCATTCACACTTTGTACACTATCAGGAACTCTTGAAGCATCAGTATCTGCAAGATATCCTTCTAAATCCGAAGCTTTTACATCAGCACTGTCAATATCACCTCTCCAGGTTTGTTGCATAAAGTAGTCAAAATAGGCACGCGGCCCTGCATATCTATAGTTATGGTTTCTATCAAAAACAGTATCATAGTCTGCATTAAACGGCTTTTTTACTTTCCATGTCCAAACATCAGTGTCTGTAAAAGAAATGGTTGATGCCAGAGGCATAGCATTGCAAACATCCTGAGCTATTGTCTCAGCAACAAATTCACACATATCTTTTGAATCAACAGCATAAGAACCTAAACCCATTCTTGCAACATATCTACCGAGGAGATTCGGTATAGGAGAGTTAGCTAAACCAGCCCAAATTTTTTCTGCATGTTCCTCACCATTTCTGCTTACCAGATGTTCCCAGTGTGCACTGTGAGCCAATTCATGAATAAAAACATGAGCAGGGTGTATAGTTGCAGCTTCATTACCCCTAAGATGTGCTGCGATAATATTAATATTAGACAAGCCCAGTAAGCTTAGATTTCTCATACTATGAAAACAAGAAGCATCTGAATTATAAGTAACTTCTCTCTCATAGTTATCATATTGACCAAGCACACCGCCTTTAAGAGGTGCAAATGTTATTTTCTTAGGAAGACTGCCACGTCCAAACAAACTTTCCATTACTTCAACAGTTTGCCAAACACATTTGGAAGCGAATTCTCTAACAGATTCTGATGGAAGATTATTATAACAATAGTAGACACCTTTGTCCATCAGTCGAGAGTAACACTCACTGGTTGCAAACCCTTTAAAAGAAACCTTATCTTCTGGTTGATTTTGCAAATAACTATTAACTCTCTTCTGTTTTTCTGTTTGCACAAAATGTGGCATTACCACTGAATTTAAACCATCTACACGCATCACACACACTCCTTAATAATTAAATCCTAATATAAATAATTATATATTGCAATATATTTTACAAGATTCTTAAAATATTTTAATATATCCCCTATTGCAAAGTCTCGAAAAATATGTATAATAGTATACACGTGAGGTGTGTGTCTATATGAATTCAATGGTTGTTTCTACATTCAGAAGTCTTGAACAGCAGGCAATACGTGAGCGTTACAACGAGATTTACGCGCATGAATTGGCACACAAACACGCAGGAGGTTCACTTGCAGGACAAATTGTTATAGAAAAAGACTCCAACGGAATCCCAATCGGCGGACATGTTTCTATCGCCATGCCGACATTGGATAAAAATAATCCAGAAAAAACAATTAATCAGGCAAATACTGTAATTAAAGCGGCGCTTGCGCCTTCCGACCCTTCAAGTCAGGATTATAAGGTTGCTGGACAAGCCGAAAATATTAAAGTACAAGCTAAGAGGTTAGATTATTATGCTTAAAATACTATTTTGGATTCTTGAGAGCCTTACTCCTCAAATCCCTATGGAATGTTATTGCGAATCTGTGAGCTTCGTCTCTGATTCTCTGGATTAAATACAAAGCATTTGAATCGCGCGGAAGTAAAATAGACTCAGATTGGTGAGGAAGAAAAACCTCTTCTTCACGTTTTGCTAATGACACAAAATCAATACCCGAAACACCGGCATCTTCAACTATTTTCATAACGCTCGACAATTGACCTTTACCGCCGTCAATAATAATCAAATCGGGTTTTTCCCACTTAGGCTCGCCTAATCTCGCAAGACGGCGGGAAAGTACTTCTTTCATAGATAAAAAGTCATCGGGCTTGCCTTCTGTCATACGAACTTTAAACTTGCGATATGCAGTTTTTTTAGGAAGTCCGTTTTGGAATACTACCATTGAAGCAACAGTATTGGTACCCTGAATATGCGAAATATCATAACACTCAATCCTATTAGGGAAATTCACTAAGTGAAGTTTTTCAGCTAAGTATGAACCAACTTCATTAAAATCATCTCGAATTTGCGCCATTTTCTTAAGTTTCGCGTTTTCTAACAAATTCCCCGCATTTTTTAGCGCCAATTCATAGAGCTCTTTATATTTACCACGGGCAAAACTGATATTAACTTTTTTACCCGAAAGAACTTTTAACCAGTCTTGATACAATTCTTTGTTTTCCAACTGCTCTAGAATAATCCTGTCAGGAAATTCCAGTTTTAATCCTGTATAATAATCACGGAAGAATGTTTCAAAATACTCGTTTTTGTCAATATTATCCACAAAATAAGTAAAATCTTTTTCATATTTAGAAAAAATGATCGAAACTGATTCTTTTCTTTTTATGTAATAGAGTTTGAATTTCAATTTTAAATTGACTTTTTGAATTTCAAATTTAAAAATAATAGAAAATATCATCCCATGATATGAATCTGTACATATACATTCTGCATCTTTAATCAGTGCAAGCCACTCGTCAGGCGCACACCCATTTACCAAGACATCTGAATAATCAATATCAGCTTGAACATATTGCGCTACATGCGGAACCGTAATCACTTGAAAACCCGTTTCCTGCTTTAGATTCAAAACTTTTTTACGAAATTCTTTTTTTGCAGACAAAAAATATGTAAATATATAGTTCTTATCTATCTGTTTATTATTTGCAACATACTTATACCACTCATCAGCTTTTAAAAGTAATGTAGGGTCTAACACGACAGGCTGCATCTTTCCTGTTAATTTTTTGACGATTTCTCTTCCA
>CAMTNN010000074.1 GCA_947073895.1 uncultured cyanobacterium | reverse complement strand
TGATGGTCGGTTGGGTCAAGCAATTTGCCGACTCTTGGATAAATATTTTTCTTGGTTTTTTGGTAATGCGGGCTTGTTTTATTTTCAATTAGTTTTAATGCTTGTTTTTGCGCAATAATATATAATCCGATATCGCCAATATAAGAAGCTTGTTTCATTAAAAGAGTCCAAACTTCAAATGCACGGTCGTTATTATTAAGTTTTTGAACAATATAACCTAGCAAAGCAATAGAAGACTGCTTATAAATGCTGATAATTTCTTCCAGTATATTAAGGATTTCCTCAAATTGTTCATCATTTTTAGCAATAGAAACAATTGTTTTCCAAATTTCATAGCTTTTAAATTCAAAAGACAGATTATTAATTTGAGTGATAAATCCGTTATTAATTAATAATTCAACAATTCTTTCAAACTCTTGCGGCGGGTTATTGTCAAAATTTTCTAATACTGCAGGATAGAATTTTGTACCCAAAACAGACATTGCGGTTAGCATTCGATAAGCATGCAAGTCATTTTGTTTTAAAATATTTAATCTTGCCTGGATTAATGTTTCAAGATTATTATAAACAGGCATTTTAAGCCCATATTTCTTGATATCTGATTTTATTAGAACCATTTGTTCTAATATAGATGGATTACCAGCCGATATTTTGGCAGCAAAATTTATAAAATCTTTACCAAAGTTAAAATCCTGATACTGCTTTAAAAATGTTTCTATTTGAGATTCAGTGAACGGTGCAATTGTTAAGTCCAGATAATTCAATTCTGTAAGTTTTGGTGATGTAATTAAGCCCAAACCCGGCTTTGGTTCAGCATTAATTATAATAAACTTACTTCTTTCCTGTACAAGTTCTTCTTCTAAAAGTTCTTTTATAAAGTCATAAGACATTCCGTCAATATAGTTAAAGTTATCAATGATAAAAATTACTTTCATTTTTTCAATGATAGTTAACATAACTTTTTTCATAATAGAGAACATTTTTGCTTTATTAAAATAAATATTCTCATAAATATCTAAATTATCAGGATATAAGAAGTTTAACAAATCCAAAATATCGTTATTAGAAAGTGTCGGAAAATCTTGTTTGAAAAATTTCAAAGAATTCTTTTTAAGTTGTAATGTATCAGGACAAAAGTTGTTAATATTAAAGAAATTAAGCAATAAGTCCTGAAAATAGCCAAATGGAGATAATTGTGTTATTTGAGTACATGTTCCAAGCAGCCATATGAGCTTTGCATTTTTTAATTCATTAATACTGTATCTGAGTACAAGGTTTTTCCCGATACCACTCTCTCCTGCAAGAGTGATAATTTTGATATCAGCATCCTTTATGCCTTCAATTAACTTTGCTTTAATTTTTTGTTGAGAATTTAATGAAGCAAAATAAACAGGCTGAATTTTATCAACATGTGATTCAACTTTAACAAATTCAATTCCGCATTTACGACACTTTGCAGCTTCTGGTAAATTTGCAGCTCCACATTCAGTGCAAATTTTTAATAAAACTTTTTTGCAAGACGAACATTCTGTTGCAGTAATAGGATTATAACTTCCGCAATCTTTGCACAACGACCCTGCTTTTGCTCCACAAAAGCTGCATTTTAAAGAATTATCTTCAATTTCTTTTTTGCATCTGGGACATTGCATCTAGTTGTTTAATCCTTTACCAGTTCTATAATATCATTTAAAGTATCTAAAACAACTTCTTCTGAAATAGACAAGTTTTCTGCTATTTCTGAAACAGAAAGATGTTCTTTGTATTTTAGACTGCAAATTCGAAGAATCTGTTTTTCAGGATGTTTTGAATCAAACTCTTGCAACTCTGAACAAATATCTTCTTTATCAAAGCTTGGTGCTTCAGGCTCATAACTGAAACAATCAAAAGTAGGAACATTGTATTCTTCTATGACTGCTTCTTCTGCTAACTCAATAGTTTCAAATTCTGTTGTTTCAAATTCAAATGGTTCTACCGTTGTTTCTTCTTGAATATCCAAAGCAGGAGCATCTTCTAAAAACGAAAGTTCTTCAACAGTTTCATTTATTGTTTCTTCTATTTGGAAATCGTTAATTTCTTCTACTTCTTCTTTAACTGGCTCTTCAAAGAATTCAAGCGTTTCTACCTTTTCTTCAATTGTAAAATCTTCTACCGCTTCAGGCTCAGCTGTAACTCCGTTTATCATCTTGTCTACAAGAGTTTTGTCAACATCTTGTTCTTCAAATTCTAATTCCGGTTCTGATTCAGCAATAATTTCAACTTCTTCTGTAGCAGGTTCTTCTTCACAAGTCTCAACAGTTGGCTCTATTTCTAATTCTTCAGATTCTAAAGATGAAGTTGTTGTATCTTCTTCTAATACAACTGGTTCTTCAAATCCTTCGGTGTTTTCTACCGGAGGCTCTTCTTTTACAGAAAGTGAAATATTTGTTATTTCTTCAACTTTATTAATGACTCGATGTTTATTGCGTGTATTAAAGTTAAGTTTTTTAGGTACAGTAATCAACGATGTTGCTACAACTTTTCTTAAGTATGCAGAAATAACATCCTCATTCGTTACTGAACCAAGCACAACTTTTGAATGATTATAAACATCTTGGACAATATCCTCCAATATCGGTTCACAGCCGGCAAATTTGCTATTTTCTTTTATTAGTGAAGTTATAATATCGTAATATTTCTTTTCCATAATTCTCTTCTTTTCTTATAATTTAATTACTAACACAGGATTTCCGGCAACAGTACCAAATATGTTCATATTCATATTTAGATTAATATCCAATGAGCTTTTAACGGTTCTAAGTATTAATTCATCAACCTTTTGGTCTCCGCTGGTTGCAGTAAGTCCTTTTACTTCAAATTTCTGTGTTCCTTTATTAAATTCTAACTCAACAGCTATTTTATTTGTAATCGGTTGATTCGATAGCAGCAGAAGTTCTGTTTTAAGATTTAACTGAATAATTTTTCCCATTTTTGTAAAATATCTTTCTGCTGTTTTGCTGGCTTTGTAACTAGCAGGTATTTCAAATTCGACTTTTAAATTTGAAACTGTAATTGAAGCATCCAGATTTTGTTCAATTGCAGGGATTGATACTGAATTACCTTCATTTGTATTCAATTGTAATTTAACATTTTCAACGGTTTCAACCGGCATAGCTTCTTCAGCCTTTTCTGGGGTATTTACCGGTTCAACAGGTTGAATCGTATTCTGTGAAGTATCTGATATTTCATTAATAGGTTGCTGTTGTCCTGTAAATTTAGTGTAGCTGTAGTATCCAATAGCCGCTAAAATTACTACTACAAGAGTAATAGGAAGTAACAAATTTTTTGATTTTGCTTTTTTGACAGGAATCGCAGCGTTTTCTTCTTCCTGATTGAACAATGTATCGATTTGTTCTGTATTTTCGCCATCATTTTCTGTAACAGGAATGTCAATATCCTGTGCATCCAACATTTCTTCAGTAAGGTCAGTCATTTCTTCTTCAAATGTCTCTTGTTCCTGTTCGTCTTCAAGCGCATCCAAACTAGGAGTTATTGATGTCGAGAAATCAAAACTGTCATCTTCTTCATCTGCTTTATTATCTATTTGGATTTCAACAGTACTTTCACCTACATTTACTTCCGGTTCATCTTCTGCAATATCAAGAGCGGGTTCAAAGATTTCTTCTTGAGGTATTTCTTCTGTTACAAAATTTTGTTCTATTGGTTCTTCATCAAATTTTAATGAGGAAGAATCCAACATTCCGATTGAGATTTCATCTTCAGAATCTTCTAGAGTATCAAAACTTGAAAAATCAGAAGTACTTTGCTCTTCATAACTATTTGTATTAAGCATTTGAATAGAATCACTGTCAAAATCGAACCCTGAATCAGAATCAGCTTCTAAACTTGAGTAAGTAGGTTCTTCTTCCGCTGTTTCTTGATATTCTTCTTGTATTGTTACTAACTCTTCGACTGGTTCATCAATAGCTTCAGTTGCAGGTTCTTCAATTTCTAAGCTTGGCATTTCTTCATCAACTAAAGAGAAAGAATCACTGTTAGCCATTTCTAAAGATTGAACTTCTTCAATTGGTTCAATTATAGATTCTTCTATTCCCAATCTTGGCATTTCCTCATCAACTAAAGAGAAAGAATCACTATCAGCCATTTCTAAAGACTGAACTTCTTCTATTGGTTCAATTTCTTCAGGCTCATCTTCGCTGATTGAAAAATCTGGTTCTGTATCTTCTAGCATCTCTACTCCTGTAGATTCTTCAAGTAGTTCAAAATCAGATTGTTCTGTTGCAGTGATTTCTGCCCCTGTTGCAGGTATAGAAATAAAATTGAAAACACATTGTGCTTTTGCAGCATTGTGCAATTTAAGTCTTGCTTCTCTTGATTCAAGAAGTAGCTTATAAAATGAATTTGAGTCTGCCATTTTATTATCTAGGTAATCAAATACTTGTGACTCAAAATTGTTTGGTAAATCCTCTGAATCTTTATTTATTAACATTGATTCAATATCATAGAATGAAATTAATTCATCTTCTTTAATTCTATAATATCCATTATATTCTTTTGCAGTATCAATAATATCAGGTGTTATAAAACCGGTGACAGTTCCGCTGGACAAATTATCTTCGATTTTAATAAACATATAAGCAACAGGGAGCAGGTTGCTGTCAAAATGAGTTTTTGGAACGAAAATTTCGTTCTCATTAAAATAAAGCCTTACATCTATATAATTGTCTTTAATATAAATATCAGATATATTTATATTTTCAAGGATTTGATAAATATTGTGAATTCCTGATTCTGAATCAATGTCAATATCTTGAAAATATTTTGTTGCTAAAGTAGCTGCTGCAACATTTGATACACATCTATTTCTTAAAGCAGGTTCGCTTATAAGTTTACAGATATCTTTTGCACTATCCAAATCAAATTCTTCTATTAAAAAAGTTTCATTATTCACTTAGGCACTCTCCCTCATTATGAGCTAATAATATCATATTATTAAAAAAAAATCTATCTTTTAATTGACTTGTGCAAGAAAATAATTAAACCATTTAGTGTATTTTTTGATTATCAAATTAAAGTTTAAGCATGTTCTAATCGTTACAAATTATTGAAAGGACAAAATATATGTTTTCATCAATGATACAAAACTTGTTATCATCATCCGGACAGGCATCGGCAATGCAAAGGGCTGTGCAGATGAATAATTATGCAAATAGCTTGAACACACAATGGGCACCTGTTGAAAAAACTGATGTTAATGGTGTTAATCAGGAGACAAAAGCTTTTGATAAAGTTCTGCAAGCTTCAGCAAAGACTAAATTTGGTGATTTGTTAACAAATCCTGCTACAAGAGTTAATGCTCAGCTTTATACAAATACTGTAAATTCTGTGCAAACAAAAACTGATTATTCAAATAAAACAAAGATAAAGGAATTGATATCAAAAGTTGCACAAAAACATGGCGTTGATGAAAAATTAGTAAATGCTCTTGTTAATCAGGAATCAGGCTTTAACCCTAATGCTAAATCCAAGGTTGGAGCTATGGGATTAATGCAACTAATGCCTGCAACAGCTAAAGGTTTAGGAGTTACAAATCCAATGGATCCTGAACAGAATGTTGAAGGCGGTGTAAAATACTTAAAATCAATGCTTAATAAGTATAATGGTAATGTTATCTTAGCGCTAGCTGCCTATAATGCTGGGCCTGGTGCTGTAGATAAGTATGACGGTGTTCCGCCTTATAAAGAAACGCAAAACTATGTGCGTTCAATTCTGGCCAATTATTTGTAATTATGCAGCGGTATTAACTTTTTGCGCTTTTTCCTGCTCTGCTTTAGCATGGAGTCTTCTTGTATTTGCATAAGTAAGACGCGGAATAATCCAGCCTAAGATTACAGGTGAAATAACTGCTGTTGCAATTGCTGCAGGTATTGAATTCAAACCACGAGCAAATGAAGCAACTTTGTTAATCTGCTTGGTTTTATTACCTTTTTTGATGATTTTACCCTTCATTAATTTAGCAATCTTGTTATCTGATGCTTCTGTTTTTTCAAATTTCTCGAAGAATTCAATAATTTTCTTATTCTTTTCTTGTTTAGAAAGCTTTTCTAAATCTGATAACTTCATTGTTTCATCATTGAATACTTCACCAATATTTTCTGATTTAGAGATAATTTTATGCAAATCGCCGTTGTTCTTATCTATGTATTTACAGAAATTAAGCATTTTTTCGGTAGAATCAACATTGTTATATAGTGATGAAATCTCCGAATTTGTCATAACATGCGAACCACTGTATGGATTTATAATATCTAAGAATTTCTGTGTTTTAGTCATATTACGGTCTTTGTTCATTAATACAAAACCAGAAGAATTTTCATAAGATGATACAAAAGCTCTTGTAAGCATAGGCACTGCAAATACTACTGCTAAACTTGAAGAAACATCTCTAATTAATATTTCATAGATTTCGCTCATATCTTTTTTACCATTTTCATCCACCTGAGCTCTGCTGTATGCTTTCATACCTCTTGGTAATAGTAAACCAAATAATGACAAACCTGCCATCAGTGAATGAGTAAAGTTATGTCCGTCATATTCCAATTCAGATGCCCATTTTTCATTTTTTTGGCATTTCGAAATAAATTTACCTAATTTGCCTAAACCTGATTCTTTACCTTTGAAAGATATTTCGCCTTGAGTTTCGTTTTTAGTTTCTGTTGTATTGGATTCTTGTAACTGCATTGCAGTACGTGCTCCTGGGGCAACAGAACTTTTAATATAAAGCTTTGGTAGTACAGCTAAAATTCCTAATGTTGTAGCTATTGTTGTGATGTTTGTTATCATTCTTTTGGCAATAGAACTATTCTTAAAATCTTCAGCAGCAGCTTCATCCAGTTTGTCTAAATGTTTATTCAGCGAAATTGCATCGTTCGAGTATTTCATCATTGCTTCGATTGCATCTTTTATTGAATAAGTTCCGATTTTATCACCATGATTTATTTTTAATTTATCTAACACTTCTAAATCACTACTGGTTGTGTATTTAACATTATTTATTTTTTCAATAATGCGCCCCATGCCTTCTTTTTTTGTTTTAGGGTTTGATTCAAATGATTTGATTTCTTTTAAAATACTGTTAACAAGTTCATCTGAAACGTTTTCTTTTCCTAATGTGTTAGTAAGCATTTCTTGTAGATTTATTTTATAAAATTCTTCTTTGAATTTGTCTTTATTCTTAAGCAAAGCTTTAG